>JBBSII010000426.1:0-4617 GCA_038232175.1 Thermomicrobiales bacterium | reverse complement strand
TCGCGGCGATCGCCGCGAGCACGGCGCTTTCCCCGTCTGCCCTGTTCTTGTCCGCGCGCGCTTCCGCCTTCAGCTCGTGGGCGCGCGCCCGCATCGCGGCGCGTTCCTCGTCCGTGAATCCCTGGGACTGCTCGCCGCTCGTGGAGGTGCTCTTGGCGGACTTCTTGTCGACTCCTTGCATCGGTGATTCCTTTCTGTTACACAAGCCTTGTCCGGTTCGTCAACCCTATGACGCCGGTTCGTCAACCTTATGACGAAACCAAACGGGAGAATGTGACCGATGGACGACCAATGGCTGGCGGAGCGCTTCGAGGCCGATCGCACACGATTGCAGGCGGTGGCATACCGGCTGCTCGGCTCGGCCAGCGAGGCCGACGACGCGGTGCAGGAGGCGTGGCTGCGGCTGAGCCGTTCCGACACCAGCGCGGTGGAGAACCTGAGCGGCTGGCTGACCACGGTCGTGGCGCGGGTCTGTCTGGATATGCTGCGCTCGCGCCGGTCGCGGCGCGAGCAGCCGCTGGCGCTGGACGGCGGATTCATTCCGGACGCTGCCGACCCGGAGCGCGAGGCGATGCTGGCGGAGTCGGTCGGATTGGCTATGCTGGCGGTGGTGCGGCGCCTGGCACCGGCCGAGCGCGTGGCGTTCGTGCTGCACGACGTCTTCGGCGTGTCCTTCGAGGAGATTGCCGGCATCGTCGGCCGCTCGCCGGTCGCCGCCCGCCAGCTCGCCAGCCGTGGCCGCCGACGGGTGCAGGGCGCGTCGGAGGATGGCCGCGCGGCGGACGTGGCGCGACAGCGGGACATCGTGGAGGCATTCTTCAGGGCCTCGCGCGGCGGCGACTTTCAGGCGCTGCTGGCGGTGCTCGATCCGGACGTCGCGCTGCGAGGTGACGAGGCGGCGCTGCGGATGGGCGTGCGGAGCGGTTGGCTCACGGCGTCGGAGATCCATGGAGCAAGAGCGGTGGCCGAGCAGTTCGCTGGCCGGGCACAGGCCGCGCAGCTGGCGCTGATCGATGGTGTGCCGGGCGTGGTGTGGGCCCCCGGTGGCACACCGCGAGTGGTGTTTGGGTTCACGATCCGGACCGGCAAGGTGGTCGAGATCGCGCTGGTGGCTGATACCGAGCGGCTCAGTTGGCTGAAGATCGAGATTCTGCCGTAGCGCTCGTTCGGGCCGGATCGTTGAGACCAATGTGGCGAAGCGAGCGGACATCGAGCGTGGGCAGTGCGACTGCTACGGCGGGCCGGGCGAGCCGCTGGCCAAGCGGGTCGGTGCGGGCTGGCGCGCGTTGTCGGTTGGCGCTGCTATAGCTGTCGGCACTGGCCGGCGGGTGCCTATTACGTATACGTCGTTGAACTGGGGAATGGCGGACGGTACGTCGGCCAGAGCGCGCTCTATCCCGCCGAGCGCTTCTCACAGCATCTGACCAGCTACAAGGCGGCGGTGGTGCACGGGATGGGCGGAGCGGTCTGGCTCTTCAGTGAGGTGCTGCCGGTGGCGTACGGCGAGGAACCGCTGGCGCAATACCAGGTCCGCTATGCGCGGGAGTCGCGCCGGATCGCGGCGCTGACACAGGAACGGGATCTATCCGCCACGCCACCCATCGGCACAGCCGCATCTATGGGAGCTCGACGACCTGGAATGGCACGCGGTCATGCCGCTGCCCCCGTATCAGGCACGCCGGGAACCGCGCACATCCGAGGGGCAAGCACGGTTGTTCCCGTGATCACAAAACCGTCAAAACTATGAGCGGAATGTGTACCCCCTCCTCTGACGAGATATGCACACCTGCTGTACTGTGCGCGACCACGATCAGGGTTCCACGGTGACAACGGCGGGTTCGGCGGCGCTGGTCACGACCGGCGTGGCGGCGCGGTTCCGCCGCATCCGTCGCCCGAAGATGATCCCCGCAATGAGCAGAGGCAGCACGAGCCACCACCCGCCGACAACAACCGCGATGATGAGGTTGGTGAGTCCCTGCAAGCCGTGCAATGACCGCCCCCATGCCGACGCGATGGAATGGCCAAAACTCCATGATCCCACCGTCGAGGAGGTGGTTTTCGCGATCACCGGCAGCAGCGTCACGACGATGGTGCTGAGGGCGGCGCGGTTCTCCAGATAGTTGAGTCGGCCTTTGACGCGCTCCAGATCGCCCTGCACGCTCGTCAGTTGCGTCTGCACGCGCAATGTCTCATCGACCGTTTTCGCCTGCCCCAGCAGCCTCTGCAACTGCGCGACGGTCAGTTCGAGGTTCTTCCGGCGTGCCGTCAGGTCCACGTACTCCTCGGAGACATCCTGCGCGGAGGACTGCTCCTTCTCGACGCGCACCGCGTAGCCACGCAGCCGGTCCGTCGCGTCGCGATACCGCTCCGCCGGGATGCGGATCGTGATGTCACCACGCTGTGATTCGTCGTTGCCGGAGAGATTGGACGAGACGGCGAACCCGCCGAGGTCAGATGCCAGCGTCCAGATCGCCGCCTGCGTCCCCGCGACATCCTTCACCGTCAGTGTGAGCGCGCCGGAGCGGATGACGAGTTGATCGCCGGGGAGCGGCGCGCCCACATTGCCGCTCAATCCGGTCGCGTCCGGCCCCTGGCTGCGCACTGCGGCGGGCGCGTTGGACGCCGCCGACCCAGAGACGGGCCGCGCCGCAGTAGTCGCGGCGGGTGCGAATGCGGCGGAGCCGGAGGCATTCGTATCCGTCCGACCGCTCGCCACTGTCGATCCGGGAGCAACGCTGTCAGAAATCGTTCCCTTCGAATTCTGGCCGTCCCGCCCGATGAAAATGACGGACGCGACGAGCAGAATACTGACGCTCATGCCGACCGCACCGATGCGCCACCATCGAGGCAACCGCCGGAAACGCGCGATAGCAACCATCGTTGGACTCCCTTCTCGGTTCTCTCCAGGCAATCACCAGCATCCGCCTGCGCGGTTTGGGAATGGAGAGAGAACGACAACGGGGCGCGGAATGTTCCAATGGTCGATTGCGGTTGCACAAGTGCGTTTCTGGCCAATGATTGCGCAAGCGCTTCCTCTTTATTCCTCCCATTGCTCATTGACGAGGTAGACCGAGTAGAGCACGCCGGCCATCGTGAAACGCAGCTCCGTCGGCACGATCCACCGCCCGACGGTCTTGACGCTGATGAGGCTCTCCGCCATCTCCAGATCGTTGCCCCACCGCGTGATCGCGTACGTCTCGCCAGCCATCGTCTCACGGCGGTCGATGACGTAGACGGTCGGGCGCGCGGCCATCAACCCCTGCACGTCATCGGTCAGCAGGTCGAGCCAGAGGCACGGGCGGCGGTACGGCCCGATCATCGCGCGGTCGCACGCGGCGATATGCAAGCCATCGAACAAGACCGGGTGCGCCTCCAGCGTCGATCCTTCCTCCATACGGAAGGTCTGCGTGCGCTGCACCGCCCCCTCGGCGATGTTCGTGCGCGCGCGCGTAATCACCGCGCCATCGGCCTCCAGATGCACGGCGACCTCGACGGTTACCTCACCTTTCGTCACGGTCATCGCGAGGCCGGTCGTGCGCGCATCGGCATCGAGCGACAAGGTTGCGCGGTAGTGATGGCGAAATTCGCTCGCCGCCGACGCATCCGTCACGGTGTCGAAGAGGTAGCCCGAGGCGGCGCGAAGTATTTGCCAGTGTTCGGTGATCGGGAGCGGCCTCCCATCGGCAAACCAGCGATAGTCGCCCGCGCCGATGGTGGCGGTCTCGTGCGGCAGGAGTGGTCGTTCATCGGTCATGCGGTTCCCTCCCTGTGTTGCAGGCGATCCTATCACGGCGGTCAATGCGAAGGGGCGCGGGGGATGCTTCGATCCCCCGCGCCCCTTCATCTATTGCTGTCGCCGCATGACGCTATTGTGTCTCGTCGAACGTGACCGCGATCTCCTGCTGAATGTCCACGCGCGGTGACTCCTGCCGTATTTCAGCGTCCTCACCCGCCGCGACGAGTGGTTCTATCGCCGGCAGCGCGGGCGGGCTGTCGAAGACGAGCGCCTGGGCGATCACCTCATCCATGTGCTCCACCCAGATCATCCGCATGTCCCGCAGGATGTCCTTCGGAATCTTCACGGCATCGCTCCGGTTCTCGGCGGGCGCGATCACGGTGCGGATACCGGCGCGATGCGCCCCGAGCACCTTCTCCTTCAACCCGCCGATCGCCATGATGCGGCCCCGAAGCGTGATTTCACCCGTCATCGCGATGTCGTTGCGCACGGGTCGCTTCGTCAACGCGGAGACGAGCGCCGTCACCATCGTGACGCCCGCCGACGGGCCATCCTTCGGCGTCGCCCCCTCGGGGAGATGGATGTGAATATCCGTGGTGCGCTGAAACTCCGCGTCGATCTTCAGCGCGGCGGAGCGGGAACGCGCGTAGGACTGCGCGGCGCGCGCCGACTCCTGCATCACGTCGCCCGCCTGGCCGGTGATCGTCATGTGGCCGTTCCCCGGCATCGTCGCCACCTCAACGGGGAGAATGTCGCCGCCCCCGACCTCGGAAACCGACAGCCCAATGGCGACGCCAACCTGGCTCTCGCGCAGGCTATGCTCCGTGCCGTAGCGCGGTGGGCCGAGGTATTCTTCGAGTTTCACCGGCGTCACCTTCAGT
>JBBSII010000425.1:0-4618 GCA_038232175.1 Thermomicrobiales bacterium | reverse complement strand
TCCGGCACCGTGATGCGCACCGTGTCGCCCTCGCGGATCATGCCCGGTCGCTCGATCCAGCCAACGACGCCCCGCAGATGATACGCCGCCTTGGGGAAATGTTTGCTGACATCGAGCCTGTCGGGGTAGTGATGCTGGATTGCCTTGCCGGGGTAGACGCAGGGGTGATTCTCGCCTTCCAGCGCGATGGCCGTCTCCTCCGGGAAGTAGAGGCGCGTCAGCGGCGGCAGGTGTGAGAGGTTTGGGACGCCCCGCAGCACGAGGTTCGCGCCGATCCACTCCGGCGCGACGACGGGGACGCCGAGATTGGCGGCGATGTGCGCCAGTTCCTCCTCCCCGATGAGCGAGACGTGGCGGCTGTTGTGAATTTCGGTGCCGCGCGGGTACTGCGGCACGCGGGCATCAGCGCGGCGCGTGAACCCCGCGTGGCGGTCACCTTCCAGCCCCTCCAATGTCGCGCGCACTTCGGGGACGCGCTCCGAGACGAGGTACACCGCGTCCGGCGACGCCTGCTTCTCCGGGAGCGTCACGAGCGGGTGGCGACCGATCAGCACCCGGACGACTGTTGCCTCAAGCGTCATAGTCATGTGCGCCCCCTTGCATCCGTTCACCGCGTCCGGGTTCGTCACGCGCATGGTACGCCAATTTCGTTGGGATGTGACCGCGCTACCGCGCTACGGCGCGTTGCCCGGTTCGGGAGACCGGTCGCGCAGCGCGGCGGCGGCAATTGTCGAGAGGAGCGCGGCGATGGCGACCATAATGAACACGGCCTGGAACCCGCCGCCGCGCGCCGTGCCGAGCAGCCCGGCGAGGATGCTCGCGCCCGTGATGCTGCCGAAGTATCGACTCGTCGAGAAGACGCCCGCCGCGACGCCCGCCTCCCGTGAGGAAACGGATTCCACCGCCGCCGTCTGCATCCCGGCGGACGAGAGGCCGATGCCGACCCCCGCGACACCGAGGCTGATGAGCAGCATGGGAATGGCAATCGTGCCGCCCGCCAGCGCGAGCGGCAACACGCCGACCGTGAGCAGCGACAGGCCGATCACCGTCGGCCGCCGCCGTCCGAGGCGATCCGCGAGACGGCCACCGAGGGGGCTGCACACGACCATCGCGCCGGAGAGCATCACAAGCACGCCGCCGATTCTCGCGCTCGTCCAGCCCCCCCGACTCGATAGCAGGATCGGCACGGTGAGGAGCGTCGAGTACATCGCGAGGTTGCTGAGCGCAATTGCGCCATTGGCGGCGGCGAACGACCGCACGCGGAAGAATCGGGGTTGCAACACGGGGTCGGGGTGCCGCAGTTCATACCGGACGAAGAGGGCCGCGACGCCGAGCAGGAGCGCGCCGCCGATCAGCGGGCCAATGACGCCGTCGCTGTGTCGGGCGAGGGTGAGCAGCACCGTCAGGCCGATCAATACCGTCGAAAGGAGCGCCGCGCCGATCACGTCGAATTTCCGCTCGCCGCGCTCGGCGCGCGTTTCGGGGATTGAGCGCCAGCCCAGCGCCAGCGCCGCGATGACTATCGGGACATTCGCGAAGAAGATCGAGCGCCACCCGAACGTCTGGACGAGGACGCCACCGATCGGCGGGCCGAGCGCGGCGGCGAAGGCGGTCATGCTACCGATCATCCCGAAGGTGCGGGCACGCCGTGCCTGCGGGATGACGCTGCGCACGAGCGCGACGCCGTTCGGCAGCGCGATTGCCCCGGCGATCGCCTGCTGCACGCGGAAGAAGAAGAGCAGGGGAAGGTTCGTCGCGAGGGTCGCGCCGAGAGAGGCGATGCCGAAATAGAGCAGCCCGCCCAGGATCAAGCGGCGGCGGCCGAGGCGGTCGCCGAGTTTGCCCGCGACGGGCTGCAACGACGCCATCGCGACGAGGTACGTCGTGATGAGCCAACCCGCAGTGGAGACGCGCACACCGAAGTCCCGGATGATTTGCGGCAGCGCGACGGCGATCATCGTGGAGTTGAGCGGCGCGAGCATCGTGCCGAGCGCGATGGCGACAACGATCGACCGCTCCGAAGTTGGCTGGACGACCGCCTCACCCGGTTGTCCCAGGATCGCGACACCCGCCGATGGATCGCCGCTCAATGCTGGTGTGGTCACGTGTTTCGTACTCGGCTTTCTCCGTTTACGGTAACGAATAACCGTAAGACGTATCGTAGTGGCGTAGGCTTCAGCCTGCGTCCCTGCCTCGGTAAGCAGGGCAGGGGGGACGCAGGCTGGAAAGCCTGCGCTACCGGACATGAATCTGCCGCCTCCCGGAGTAGGGAGGCGGCAAGAATCGCGATACGTCGCACGCCGCTCAACTGATGATGCGGACGGTGCCCGCCGTGCCATCGACTTCGAGCAGTTGCCCGTCCCGGATGAGCGCGGTCGCCATGCCGACGCCGACCACCGCCGGGATCATGTACTCCCGCGCGACGACCGCGCAGTGGCTGAGGATGCCGCCTGTGTCCGTCACGACGGCGGCGGCGGTGGCGAAGAGGGGCGTCCACGGTGGGGCGGTCGTCTCCGCGACGAGGATGTCGCCGGGTTGCAGTCTGCCCGCCTCGGCCATCGAGCGGATCACCTTCGCCGGGCCACGGACGATGCCGCGCGAGCCTGCGTTGCCCTTGAGGACGCCCGGTTCCGGCGACTCCTGGGGCGACCCGCCCCAGAAGCGGGCGTTGGCGCGGCCCATCGGGTTATCCAGCGGCGGGTCGGGCGGCTCGGTGCCGAGCGCGTGCGGGGCGCGCACGGCCGCGAAGCGCGCCATTTCCTCCCTGCGCTCCTCCACCAGCGCGCGACGGTCCGTCGGGGCGGCGAGGGTCGCGCGCACCTCATCGAGCGTCAGGGAGAAGACGTCATCCCGCGCCGCGATGGCATCCGCCGCGACGAGACGGTCCGCCATCGCGAGGACGACGCGGCGCAACTGGTGCATGGTCCGGCAGTCGATCCAGTAGTTGTGATCCTCGCCGATCCGGGTCGCGTCCTGCGCCGCCTGGAGGAGGAAGTCGAACTGCTCGCGGACCTGCTGCGGGTACCCCGCGAGCCGCGCGCGCGCCTCGCCGACCAGCCGCTCCCGCTCGGCGGCGTTTTTCGCCAGCTCGGCGGCCGGGTCGCGATCCGGCTGGCTCATGTAGTCGTTGATGGTCCGGATCACCGGCGTCGGGTCCTCGATCCAGCTCGGCTTGTCGAAGTCGAAGAAGTGGTTACCGCGCTGCCCGAACTCATCGAGGAAGGCGCGCAGTTCCGTCAGGAACGCCCGCCCCTCGGCGGAGCCTTCCAGCGCGCCGGGGACGTCTGCCGCCGCGCGTGCTTCGAGAACCCGCCGCACGACCGGTGCGGCGAGGGCGAGGCGGCTCAACCGCCGGATGCCGCGATCCGTCTCCAGCGACTTGTTGTCGAGGCCCTGGAGGAAGTCATAGGCCGCAAACGCGCTCGCGTCCTCGAAGAGGTCCGCGCAGAGATCGGTGAAGAGGCTGGGCGAGAGATTGAACATGATCGCCAGCAGGAAGTGGATCTCCCAGAGGCGATACGTCCCGGCGCGCACCCGGTCGAAATGATCGAGCAATTCGGCGTTCGTCGCGCCCAGCAGATCGAACCGCTCGCACAGCGCGAGATGGCGTTTAATCTCCGGGAGGTGTTCCGTCTCCCATCGCTCGTTAAATTGGGCCATCGCCGCGCCGAGCGCCCCCTCGGCCTTCTTGCCCTGCGCCTCCATCTGTTCCGGCGGCACGATGGGCTTGGCGGTGCTGTACACGTAGGTGTTAATTGTCCGGAATGTTAGGCGGATCGGCAGTGCATACGCCTCCGCAGCGTGGGCGAACCCATGCGTAACGAACGACGCCTGCATCTCCAGCATCGGCGGGACCTGATCCGGCGCGTGCATCCTATCGCGAGTCCAGAACAGCCGCGCCTCGTCCGGGTGCTCCCATGTGACCGGGAAGTCCGGTGGGGTTGGGATCGCGCGGAACCCGCTCGATTCCATTGTGATGTCTGTCGTCTTCTGTGCCATGCGATACCCCCTACTCTCGTATTGTCCCCGCGTGCGTCCGCCGCACGCGATCGATCGATTAGCTGCCGATTACTGCACCCTCTGTCTGCATACCCAGCGAGACAATTGCGGTTGGTGTCTGCTCGATCAGCAGCGTCGTGATCGGGCGGCATTGCAAAAGATACAAGTCATCGCTGTGAAAGGCGCACTCGATATCGACGGGCCAGCCCATCGTCGCTTCCAGCGAGAGAGCGAGATCTGCCATCGCGGCGATCTGAACGTCGTTCAGCGCGGGCGCGGAACGCAGGAAGCGCGGCACGTCCACCTCGCGCGTGCCGCCTGGCACGGCGACGGTCATCCGCCGCTTCTCCGCGATGCGCCGCTCCGTCGTCGCGCCGCTTGCCGTATCCACGACATAGGTATCCGGCGTCACGGTGCCGCCGACGATGCTTTCGCCCAGCCCCCAACTGGCGTTGATGATTACTTGTGCGCGGTCGCCGGTCACGGGGTTCGCACTGAAGACGACCGCCGAGACATCCGCCGGGATGAGGCGCTGCACGAACACCGCGAGCCGAATTTGATCGAGTGGCAGGCCATGCTGGCGGCGGTACTCGTACGCACGCTCCGTATGCGCCGAGGC
>JBBSII010000424.1:0-4623 GCA_038232175.1 Thermomicrobiales bacterium | reverse complement strand
GGCCGGAGACCCGCGCCTGCCCCATGTGGCCGAGATCGAAAATGCCCGCCGCGTTGCGCACGGCGCGATGCTCGTCGATGATGCCCGTGTACTGGACGGGCATGTCCCAGCCGCCGAACGGGATCATCCGCGCGCCGAGCCATGAATGCTCCGCGAAGAGTGGTGTCCGCTTCGCCGTTTCCGTGCTTATGCTCATACCCAATCCGTCTCCCATCCCCTCCCACATCACCGTGGCGTCGCAATGCACGCAGCACGCAGCACGAACGGAGTCCTACCGGCGCATTGTGCGCGCGCGCTCCCGCATCGTCAAGATCGCTATCGGGGAGTCCTATTCCCCAGCCCCTTCCCGCGAGGAAGGGGTGACTCGTCGCGATATCGAGGTGTGCCCTGTAGCACCCCGCTCTCTCGGAGGCTCACTCCCCCTTCCCACGCCGAGGAACGGAAGGGGGTGGGGGGTTAGGACTCCCCGGCGTTCCATGTCAGCGGCGCGCCACGATCACGGCTACAATGCCGGTGGGAGCGATTGCATACGAAGGAGGAGCGCCACATGGACCGGTTTGCATCACTGCGACAGCACGTTCGGGCTGAACCCGGCATCGCCCCGTCCATCCTCGCGTCCGACTTCCTTCACCTCGGCGACCAGATTCAGGCGGCGGAGCAGGCGGGGGCGGCCTCCATCCACTTCGACACGATGGACGGGCGGTTCGTGCCGAATATCTCCATTGGCCTGCCGGTGCTCGAATCGGTCCGTCGCGCGACCGCGCTGCCAATCGAGGCGCACCTGATGATCGTCGAGCCGGAGCGGTACGCCGAGGCGTTCGCGCGGGCGGGCGCAGACATCGTCACGGTGCACATCGAGACGACGGCCCACTGCAACCGCCTGCTCACAACGATTCGCGACGCGGGTGCGGTGCCGGGGATCACGCTCAACCCCGCCACGCCGCTCGTGATGCTCGAAGAAGTCCTGCCGCTCGTCGGGCTGGTGCTCGTCATGAGCATCAATCCCGGCTTCGGCGGGCAATCGTACCTGCCACGGAGCACGGAGCGGATTGCCCGCCTCGCGGAGATGCGGGCGGCGCGCGGGCTGGACTTCATCATCGAGGTCGATGGTGGCGTGAACACGCGGACGATCAAGGACACCGCCGACGCGGGGTGCGACCTGATGGTGGCGGGGACGGCGGTGTACAACGAAAAAGCGACGGTCGCGGAGAATATCGCCGCGCTCACATCAGCAATGCGCTAGTCCATTGACGCCGGGACCAATCTGGCGTCTTCATGCGGCCCATGCAGCCGGTGGCGCGCGAAGAGCAGCGCGGGGATGAGCGCGGCGATGCAGATGATGGCGGCGATGAGGAAAGTCTCGCGCAGCACGACCAGCGAGTAGTGGATTGTCTGCTCGCCGATGTACGCGAAGACGCGGTTCTGAAAATCGAGGTCCTGCTCATCGGGGTTCTTCGTCGGCGCGTTCGTTTGCAGCAGCGTGCTCAGGCGACCCACGCCCCAGCCGCTGAGGAGCGACAGCCCAATAGTCATGCCGATCAGCCGCGTCACGACGACGAGGCCAGACGCGACGCCATAGACCGACCGCCCCACCGCGTTAATGGCGACGGACGCGACGGGGGCGATCAACAGCCCGAACCCAAGACCGGCGAGGAGCAGCGTGCCGCCCATCGGCAGTGCGACGACGGTGTCCGGCCAGAAACGCATCGCGAACAACCCAACACTCGCGACCACAATACCGACGAGTGCGACCGTTCGCGCGCCGATCCGGCCGGTGAGCACCCCGCCCGCGACCGAACCAAGCGCCATCATCAGCGTGAACGGCGTCAGCAGCGCCGCCCCGATCAAACTTGCGCGCTTCGCGTCATCCACAACGAGCGACGCGAAGAGCGGCACATCGACCATGACGACGATGAGCGCCGCGCCGAGGAGGAGGTTCGCCACCGTCGCCGCGCTGAAGACGCGGATCCGGAAGAGCGCGAGCGGCACGAGCGGTGCGGTGGTGTGACGCTCCCACAGCAGGAAGGCAACGAAGGCGACGAGCGCCCCGCCGAGCAACGGCCAGCGGTGCGTCGCCATCGGGTTCGCCGAGCCGCCGAGTTGGCCGCTCCCGCTGCCTGCCTCCGAACCCGTCGAGAGCGCGAGATTGACGCAGACGAGCGCGACGGTGAGCAGCGCGGCGCCAACGAGATCGAGCCGCTCGCGCACCTTCGGTTGGGGGATACCGCGCCAAGTGAAGAGCAGGATGAGCATCGTAATCGCGGTGATCGGCACATTGACCCAGAAGACGGCGCGCCACGAGCCGGTGAGGCCGAGCAACGCTGCGCCATAGACCGGGCCGAGCACCCACCCCATCGTGTCGATTGCCCCCACGAGGCCGATAACCGCAGCACGGCGACGCGGTGGCAGGATGTCGCCGACAAGCGCCATCGTCACCGGCACGAGCGCGCCCCCACCGAACCCCTGAATGACGCGCCCCGTGATGAGCGATCCGAGACCCGTCGCCCGCGCGCTGAGCAGCGACCCGATGACGAAGACGACCAATGCCCCCGCGAAGACGGCGCGCCGCCCGATCAGGTCGGAGACGCGCCCGAGCACCGGGATGGTGACCATGTACGCCAGCAGATAGCCGAGCACCACCCAGACGTAGCGGTCGATGTCGGCGGTGGGGATCTGGAGGTCGCTGACCATCGTCGGCAGCAATGTCGCGATCACCGTGAGGTCGAGCGAGCCGACGAAGACCGCGAGCAAGGCCGCCGCGAGGATCCACCGCGCGCGGCCCTCCGGGATCGAGGGCGTGCCCGGCGCTTGCCGGTCGGCGTGCATCGTCGTGGCGGTATCCGCGTTACTGGCCACCCGCGTCGTCCTCACTCCTACGCCCCAAGCGTTGGCGGGTCGATCTTGATGTTGTCGTTCTGTTTGGAGAGATCGAGCGTCCAGCGCGCCGCGACCGTGCCCGCAGTCACCGCCGATGCTTGCTCCCCGATCACGAGCCGGACGACATCATTGTTTTTCGGCTCGATGTACAGATCAACATCCACCATGTCGCCGCGCAATGAAGACGAGACGAGATCATTGACGCTCGCCGTTGGCACGGATGCCCGCACATGTTGCGTCTCCGTCCCGTCGATCTTCATCGTATCGACGAGCGACCAGCCACCCACTCGCGTCAGGATCGCCGTGACGCCCTTGTCCCGGTCGAAGACGAGGCGCGGGTCGTAGGCGAAGCCCTGCGGGGCCTTCTCCCACTTCCCGGTGAGGATGTTCGTCAGGTAGGCATCGTCGGCGATCTGAATAAACTTGAGCTGCGCGTTGATCGGGCCGACCGCCGCCTTCGCCGTGACCGCCACTTTATCCGGGCGCACAAGATCGCCGTCCGCAGACTTGAGTTTCTGCGTCCGCAGCTTGTCGAGGAAAACGTCGCCATCGATTGCCAGCGCGAAGTGGAGGGTGTTGACCTTGTCAAACCGGACGCGCGCCTTGTCAACGACGGCCTGTGCGGCGGGGTCAGACGCGGCAACAGTTCCGGCGGGCGTCGCGCCCGTGAAGGCGGTGCTCGTCGCGCTGAGCGCCGTCCCCGTCGCCACCACGGCGGTCGTCGCGACCGCCAGCGGCGTCGGTGTGGCCGGCATCGGTGAGGGTGTGGGCGACGCCGCAATTGGGGTGTTCGTCGCACTCGCCGTTGCGGTGGCGAGGTTCGCCGATGGCGCGACCGTCACGCTAACAGGTGTCGCCGTTGGCTTCGACTTGCCGCCACACGCGGCGAGTAGCGTCACCAACATAACGACGAGTACCCCTGTTCCGTACCGTGCCATCTTCGGGCCGGATTTCACGCTCTGCCTCCTTAGAACGGCACACCGCTGCAGAACGGCACACCGCTGCGCGTTGATCGTCGCTGGCGTCACCCACACCGGTCCAGCCACGGACGCCAGTGTACCACGCGGTGATGCAGTGACCTTCCCTATAGCAAACACCGCGCCGCCACCGAATCCGCACCGGAGCGCTGCATCCGGCATCGCGCGGCGCTCCGACATGGCCCTTGCGGAATCGCCGCCAACTGCGTATACTGCATCCACGCTACGGCGCTATGCGGGTGTAACTCAGTTGGTAGAGTGTCTGCTTCCCAAGCAGAATGTCGTCGGTTCGAGTCCGATCACCCGCTCCACTTTTTTTCTACTATAGCAGTAAAAACGATGATAACCCCGAACGCTGCATGTCGCGTTCGGAGTTATTACTTCACGATTACTTCACGGATGCTTTCATGACACCGCTGTGAACGCGAAGGCGGCGGGCGTTTGCACGTCGTCCCCTTGCGTGTCGGACAGGGCGTGCGCGTAGACACCGAGCGTGATCGCAGCGTTCGCGTGACCCAAGCGACGCGATACCGTGGGGATCGCCCATCCCGCTTGCAGTAGGTGCGTCGCGTGAGTGTGGCGCAAATCGTGGATGTCGAACGGCGGTAACAGCACATCGGGCGAGATGGGCGTTGCCACTGGCACGGGTCGTGGGGTCGTGGGCTTCCTGCCGGGAACGGGGCGCAACTCCGCAGGGGTGTTCGCTTTCGCTTGCAGCACCTTCAAGTTGCGGTACACGTTATCCGGTGAAAGCGGCTTGCCCGCATCC
>JBBSII010000423.1:0-4634 GCA_038232175.1 Thermomicrobiales bacterium | reverse complement strand
GGGTAAAGGCTAGTAGGCCTTCCTGTTCGCTCCCAATATAGTAAGGCTACTGGCAAAGTTTGATTGTCAAAAATGCGTAAAATGTTGACGAAATGTAAAGTTTCGTTATCATTCGGCGGTGTATAGGGAGAGCGGCAGAGATCGGTGCAATCTTTTTTTGCACAAAGGTGGAGGTACCGAGAATGAAGGGTACGATGAAGCGTCGGTTTGTCCTTGGTCTCGCGGGCGTGCTGACGGCAGTGAGTCTGTTCAGTGCCGTTCCGGCGTCGGCGAATGCGTCATGCACCGTCGGTGAGGGTGGCTTCTGCGGCCAGGAGTTGCGGTCCATCACGAGGGGCGGATTCACAAACTCGACGCTCGCCAGTGAGTTTGGTTCCGGCGCGACGAGCATCAACTCGGATGGCGTCACGCGCCGCGACTTTGACCGCGCGGCCGGATTTGACCGCTTCTTTCGCTAGGGCGGAAAACCGGTAATTACCGGGCAACCAAACATGGGGCCGCTTCTTCAGCGGCCCCATGTTTGGTTTGGGGACAGGGAGTGATCACCGCCGCCAGAGCGCCGAGGGAATCCAGGCGGGGATGCGGGATGCTCTCGCCCGCGCCATCGACCAGGATGACCAGAGGGCGGAGAGGGTCAGCGAGATGAAGATCACGGCAGCCCCCGCGATGGCATCGAGGATGTAGTGATTCCCCGTCATGAGGACAGTGAGGGTCATGAGCACCGGCAGCGCAACGCCGGCCGCACGGAGCCACCATGCCCGACCACAGGCGGTCATCGCGATCCCCGCGAGCAGTGACCAGCCCACGTGGAGGCTCGGCATTGCGGCATAGGGGTTGTAGAGTGGCCCTGCTGCGGAGCCGTCCATGTTGAAGCCATAGAGCGCCATTGTGTCCACGAACCCTGGCATGAAGCGTGGCGGCGCGACGGGCAGGAGAACGTAGATCGACAGGCCGAAGATTGCGGAGAGCAGGAAGGCATTGCGGAACCACGGGTATGCCCAGGGCCGCGCGATATAGAGCCAGACGGCCACACCGATCAGCACCGGCAGGTGCGCGTAGAGGTAGAAGTTGTTCGCGATCTGCAGGAGCCAGTCGTGATGCAGGGCGAATTGCTGCACCGGATGCTCGACGTTAAGGTGGAGCGCGTGCTGGATGTTGAGTATCTGCTGCGCGTGCTGGACTGCGTCGTCCTCCCTCCCGCGGATCAGCCCGCGCGTGAGGAAGTATGCGAGCGTCACGAACATGAGGATGCACAGTTCAAGGAGCGTATGCCAACCGTTGGGCCGCGCGATCCGCTCCGGCTTCGGCGTGATGCGCCAGGGCCACCAGGGCCGTACTCGCCGTATTTCCTGTCGCTGCATCGAACCGTCCCTCTCGCGCCCAATCCGCATGTGCTCTTTGTCATTTCCCGATGGAGGCCGCGTGCTGCGTGTGTGCGTTCCATTGATCAGAACGAACAGCCGCGTCTCCTGGTTTTGACGATACTCTTTGACCCTTTGTTTCGCACCGCCCATTCGGGCAGCGCGGCGATGTCCATTCGAACAGCCGCCATCCCCCTCCATCCGGCGGGGGAACGACTACACCCCAGTATAGCGCGACGCTGTGTCGTAGTTATGGCGGCGGCGTGGGATTTAACCACAGAGGCACAGAGGACACGGAGAAGAACTTGAGAAAGAGGAGCGAGAAAGCAGGCACATTTATCACTCCGATCGTTTTCATCGCTACGTTGTACGATCCTTCCCTCTCTGTGCTCTCTAGGTCTCCGTGGCTCATCCGGCCTATGGCGACCACGCGGGGGAGGCGGCGGTTTCGCCATCGGGGGAGAGCGGGCGCGGTTGGAGTCCCTGAAAGGTCATCGCGATGATGCGGCCACCACTGGCGATTACGGCCCGCGTGCCATCGGCGGAGACCGCGCCGCCCATGCCGCCCGCGAGATCGCGCTGATCCTTCCCATCTGCGGTCGCGATGACCACGGTGCGCGCACCACCCGCCTCGCGGATGACGACGAGGCGGGTGCCGTCCGGCGTCCATGCGGGGGCGCGGAACGCCGTGCCGCTTGCCCCCGCGAGCACGAGCGACAGCCCGAAGCCGTCCGCGTTGATCGTCCAGACATTCGTGCCGCGCTCGATGGCGAGCCGCGTACCGTCCGGCGACCACGCGACCGCGTTGATCCCCGGCATGCCCGCGAAGAGCGTCGTCACGCCACCATTCGCGACCGAGAGCACGGCGAGATCGTGCCCGCGCACGAAGGCGATGCGCGTGCCGTCCGGCGACCACGCGGGCAGGTCGTCGTCCGGCCCGTCGGTGACGACGCGACTATTCTTGCCATCCACGCCGACGATGGTAATTTTGCCGCCCGCCGCGTACGCGATCTGCGCGCCGTCCGGCGACCATGTGGGCGCGCGGGCGTCGCTCTCCGGGGTGGCAAGCGTCGCGCGATTCTTGCCATCCGCGTCGGCGACGACGAGTGTGGCCGCGCCCCCGCCGGGCTTCGTGGTATACGCGACGCGCTGGCTCGGCGCGGGCGGTTGCGCGTCGCCGTAGCGCCAGCGGAGATACTGGAGGCCGACATTCCCCGCCTCCACCGCGAAACCGGGCGGGTTGCCGGGCGTGTAGGTGAGCACACGCCGCTCGAACGCCTGCACGAGCACCTGCTTCTGCGCGCCGCCGACGCGCACCTTCGCCCAGTACGCTTCGGTGATGGGGAAACCGACGCCGCCCGCGTACCCATTGCCGAAGAGCGGCCCGCTGATAGTTTGCTCCCCCGCGACAATCGGGCCGGAACTGAAGATGAAATCGCGGAAGACGGAGGCGGTGCGATGGTTCGTCTCCGCGACCAGTTCGCCCGCCGTGACCCCGCCCGTCCCGTCCCCACCGATGGCGCCGCCCTTGTCCACCGTCTGTGTGACCGGCGCGCTCGCGGCGAGGGGCGGCGCGCCGGTGAGGGCGGTGAAAGTGGCATAGGTCGGGCCATCGGGGTCGTTCGCGTCCCCCGCGATCGTTACTGCGGCGGGCGCGCGCGTCTGGAACGTCTTGTTCCCCACCTGCAGGCGGCCGGAGATCATCTCCGTCGCGAGGAGACCATTGGTGACGAATCCCGGCGTGGCGCGGCTGGTGGTGAGGTCGGTTCGCTCCATGCGCGTCTTGTCGAAGTACTCGACGAGCCGTGCGCCACCGGGCGCTTCGGCGTACGGCTCGCGCGCGATGATCGGGGGGCTGCCGTCGATTGGCCCCCACAGATAGGAGCGCTTGCCGCGCGCGAGGTCGTCGGTGCGCCGCCAGAGGGCACGGAAGGCGGGGTCGGCAAAGATGACGGGGCTGCTCGCTGAGACGGGGTCGGCACGGACGGGGAGTGGAAGCGTGAGCGGCATGAGGAGAGCGACAAGCACACAGAAGACGGCCCAACAGGATCGTTGCCGCCGCTGTTCACGTCTCCGCACGATGCAAAACCCCTCTCGCTACCGCCCTCGCTATTGTACGTACGTATGCGCGCGATGACCAGACGTACCCCCCGCGCCAGCACGCGACCGAGCCAGACGTAGCGCAGGAGCGGGTTCTGGCCGCAGTGATTCGGCGCATCGGTCGAGACGCGGCAGGCATCAATGCACGCCATGGCTCATCCCCTGACCGCCATGTTCCGGCGTGGAGTGGTCCGTGTCGTTGTGGTCCATCCCGCCCATCGGCTTGCTCATCATCCGCAGCATCGCCGGGCCGCCCGTCCGCAGGAAGCGGATGACGAGAATCAGGGCAATGATGAGGAAGGCGATGTTGAGCCAGCTCGTGTAGTTCCACTGGATGCCCTCGGTGATCTTCCCGACCGTACGATCCTTCGGGATGATGCCGAGCGCGCCGAAGACGATCTCGACGATGTAGCCCGCGCCCGCCATCGTCGCGTAGAACGTCGCGAGGATGTAGAGCGCGACCTTGCCGCCGTAGTATTTTCGGTAGATGTCCAGCACCGGCAGCACGATCAAATCCGCGAAAATGAAACTCACGACGCCGCCGAAACTGATGCCGCCGCGCCAGAGCACCGCCGCGAGCGGCACATTCCCGACCGAGCAGACGAAGCTGATGATCGCGACGAGCGGCCCGACCAACGGACCCTCGATCTTGGCGAGCGTCGGGTGGCCGGCAAGGAAGAAGCGCTGCCAGAAGGTGTCCGGCACCCACGCGGCGAGCGCGCCGGCGATGAGGAAGCCGATGATGATATCCTGCCAGATCGAGGCCCAGTCCATCACGAAATAGTGGCTGATCGCTGTCGATCCCCGGCCGCTGAAGATCTTCGAGAAGACCGAGCCGCCCTCGACGCTCATGTCCATCTCCGCGTGACCTTCCATGCGGCCCACGTTGCCCTCGTCCGCTGTCTTCCTGGCCAGGTCCACCAGTTTAGGGGTGAGCGTGAAGCGGAAGATGAGCGCGAGGAGGATGACCATGATGATGCCGCCGAGATACTCCGCCGCCATGAATTGCCAGCCAAGCAGCACGACGAGGATGATGCCGAGTTCGATCACCAGATTCGTGGAGGCGATCTCGAACACCATCGCGGACGTGAAACTCGCGCCCTTGCGGAAGAGCGAGCGGGCGAGCGCAATCGCCGCGTAGGAGCAGGAACTGGAGGCGATGCCGAAGAGGCT
>JBBSII010000422.1:0-4635 GCA_038232175.1 Thermomicrobiales bacterium | reverse complement strand
GTCGGCAGGCTGAAGCCCGCCGCCACCGTAATATCCCTGTCTATCCGGTCATTCACAGGCTGTTGTCGGTTCATCCCCGCTCGTCTATGCTGACGTGCCCTCGCGACTACGGTTGCGAGGTGCGAGGTGCGTACGCGCGTGACGAAGAACAAGGATGGAGCGAGCGAACGATGAGATATCCGGTACGGTGGGCATCGACGGGCACACGGCGCATCGGGGTCACACTGGTCATGCTGCTGCCGGTTCTTGCGGCGGCGTGCGGCGGCGGGTCGAGCGCGACGAGCACCACCGCACCGACGAGTGCGGCGATAACCGGCTCCGCGACAACCGCGTCGGCCTCGTCCGCCGCGAACCCCGCTACAACACGGGCCGCAGGCACGACCGCGAGCGGCACCGTCGCCGTGGGATCGAGCGTGGCGAATGCGCCGACTGGTGCCGCCACGACTACCCCGGCGAGCGCTGCAGCCGATCCGCGCGGCTCCGCCCCCGCGAAGCGCGGCGGTGGCGGCATGCTGCGAATGCTCTACTGGCAGGCGCCCTCGGTGCTGAATGTGCACCAGGCCTCGGCGGGGAACGGCAAGGACCACGCGGCGGCGCGCGTCGTCACCGAACCACTCGCGGTCACGTCGATCAACGCGCTGACGCCCGATGTGCCGGTGCTCGCGCGTGAAATCCCGTCCACAGCGAACGGCGGGCTGTCCGCCGACGGCACGACTGTGACG
This sequence comes from Thermomicrobiales bacterium, assembly GCA_038232175.1. GTDB lineage: Bacteria > Chloroflexota > Chloroflexia > Thermomicrobiales > JALYUS01 > JALYUS01. The sequence goes on along the minus strand of JBBSII010000422.1, from coordinate 3,913 downwards.
TGGAGACTGAAGGACGGCGTGAAGTGGTCGGACGGCACGCCATTCACCGCGGCGGATGTCAAGGCGACGTACGAGTACATCGCCAAGCCGACGAACGCCTCGCCGGACATCTCCTCGTACGCCGACATCGCGAGCGTCGATGCGACCGATCCGATCGTCGCGAAAGTCACCTTCAAAGCGCCGACCGCGCTCTGGTGGCTCCCCTTCACCAACTACACCGGCGTCGTGCTCCAGAAGGCGCAGCTCGACAAGTGCACCTCATCGAAGGAGTGCCCCGCGAACCTCTCGCCCGTCGGCACCGGGCCGTACAAAGTGAAAAGCTTCGTCCCGAACGACAATGTGCAGTTCGTCATGAATGAGAACTACCGCGACCCAAATGCGCCCTTCTACGACGCGGTCGATTGGAAAGGTGGCGGCGATGCGGGCACGGCGGCGAAGGCGCTGATCGCGGGGGACGCGGACTACGCCTGGAATTTGCAGGTTTCGCCGGACATCCTCAAGCAGGTCACCGGCGCGGGCAAGCAACTGAACATCACCACCGGCAACGGCGTCGAGCGCGTCTCGGTCAACTTCACCGACCCGAACAAGGAGGTCGATGGCGAGAAGTCGTCGCTGAAAGCGCCGAATCCCTTCCTCGCGGACATCAAGGTGCGCGAGGCGATCTCGTGGCTGATCGACCGCGACAGCATCGCGAAGAACCTCTACGGCGAGGCCGCGACGCCGACCTGCAATGTGCTGCCGAGCGTGCCGCCACAGACGAACTCGAAGAACACGAAATGCGGCTTTGACATCGCGAAGGCGAACGGCTTGCTCGATGAGGCGGGCTGGAAGAAGGGGAGCGACGGCGTCCGCGCCAAAGATGGCGTGCGGATGCGGCTGACGATCAGCACGACCGTCAATGCCGTGCGCGAAAAAGAAGAGCAGGTGATGAAGCAGGCGTTCGGGCAGGCGGGCATCGAGATGGAGATCAGGAACGTGGACGCGGGCGTCTTCTTTGGCAAGCCGGACAACCCGGACTCCTTCACGCGCTTCGAGAAGGACCTCCAGATGTTCAGCGGCTCGCCGGGGTACCCGGACTCGCAGGCATACTTCGAGGCGTGGACGACGGCCCGCATCGCGCAGAAGTCCAACGGTTGGGGCGGCGCGAATGTCGAGCGGTTCAGCGACCCGCAGTTCGACGCCCTCGTGGTCAAACTGAAGGCCGAACTCGATCAGGAGAAGCGCAACGCGCTCCTCATTCAGTGCAACGACTACATCGTCAACCACTACGTCAACATCCCGGTCGTTGACCGCAGCGCCGTTAGCGCGCGCCGCGCCGACCTCATCAACACGAACCCCTCCCCATGGGACGCGACAACGTGGAATATCGCGTACTGGCAGATCAAGAAGTAGCCGGTGGTTAGAAGCCGGAAGCCGGAAGCCGGAAGCCGGATGGCGGATGGCGGTAGTGAATCATAGGGTGCTCGTTGCGGATATCCGGTGTCCTCTCTGGTTTCCGGCTTCCGGCTTCTTCCCCTCTGGCTTCTGGCCTCTGGAGGCGACCATGACACGAAGGGCGCTTGTCGAGGCGGCGCGCGGCGACCGACCACTCGATCTCGTCATCCGGGGCGGCGACATCGTCAATGTCTATACGGGCGAGGTTGCGCGTGCGGACATCGGCATCTACGGTGAACGCATTGCCGTCGTGGACTTCGGCGGCACCCGCGGCCTCACCGCGACGGAGGAGATCGACGCGCGCGGGCTGACGGCGATTCCCGGCTTCGTAGACACGCATGTGCACATCGAATCGTCAATGGTGACGCCACCAAATTTCGCGCGGGCCGTCCTCCCCTTCGGAACAACGACCGTCATCATCGACCCGCACGAGATCGCCAATGTGAGCGGTCGCGCGGCGGTGGATTACATGCTCCGCGCCAGCGAGGGGTTGCCGCTCCGCGTCTATGTCACGGTGCCATCGTCCGTGCCCGCCGTCCCGACTGTCGAGACAGCGGGCGCGGCCTTCGACGCCACCGATGTCGCCGCGATGCTGACGCTGCCGCGCGTCGTCGGGGTTGCGGAGATGATGGATTACCCCGGCATCGTCCGGCAGGAGGGGCGCACCGCCGCAATCGCGGAGGCGGGCCTCGCCGCTAGGAAGAACCTGGAGGGGCACGCGCCGCTGCTCACCGGGCGGGAACTCGCCGCCTATCTCGCGGCGGGCGTGGACTCCGACCACGAGTGCCGGAGCGCGCCGGAGATGGTCGAGAAACTGCGCGCTGGGATGTGGGTCTACGGGCGCGAGAACACCTTTCGCCACACCGTCGTTGATCTTGCGGCCGCGCTCAAAGAAATTCCCTCCCCGTGGAATGTCGCGCTCTGCACCGACGACATCGACCCCGAAGATCTCCTGCGGAACGGGCACATGGATCGCGGCGTCCGCATCCTGATCGGTGCGGGGATCGACCCGCCGTTCGCGATTCGGATCGCGACGCTCAATGGCGCGGTGCGCTACGGCCTGCGCGATCTCGGCGCAATCGCGGCGGGCAAGTTCGCGGACATTGTGCTCGTCGACTCCCTGCACGATCTTCGCGCTCGGCTCGTGATTGCGGGGGGAGCGGTCGTCTCGCGCGACGGGCAACTCGTCGCCACATTCCCCGACCCCGCGCCGCCGATGCGTGAAAACACCGTGCGCATCGCCCCGTGCAGCCGCGAGACATTCGAGTTGTCGGCACCCGGCACGCACGGCGCAACGACGGTCCCATGCATCGACATCGACAGCAACCGCACGACGACGCTCGGATCGATGACGCTGGCGTTCGAGGACGGCGAATGCGTCTTTCCCCTCCCGGAGAATGTGGCCCTACTCAGCGTCGTTCCGCGTCACGGCCAGTCGCACCCGCCGACCCTGGCGATACTCCGGGGCATTGCGCTGCGCGACGGGGCAATCGCCACGACCGTCGCGCACGACAGCCACAACATTATCGTCGCGGGGCGGACACCGGCGGATATGCTCGCAGCGGTGCAGGAAGTCGCGCGGATTGGCGGCGGTGCGGTGCTGACGAATGGCGGCGCGGTCGTCGCGACGGTGCACCTGCCCGTCGGTGGCGTGATGTCGGACGCGCCGGTGGAGGCCGTCGCGGCGGCGGTGCGCGCCTTCAACGACGCGGCCCGCGCCCTCGACCTGACGAGCGCGTCGCCCGTGCTGGCGATCTCCGGCCTCGCGCTTCCCGTCGCGCCGTTCGTGCGCATCACCGATCGCGGCGTCGTCGATACCATCCGGCAAGCATTTGTGGATATGTCGATTGCAGTGAGCGCCGAAGCGTCGCGGTAGGCGCGACTGTTATCGGCTCGGACGTACCGCGTCGTTGGGTGGATCATCGTCATACCACCACGGCCGCTCCGGCGGGCGGGGCGGCCGCAATGACGATGACGGCCACCAATCCGGCACAGTCGGCTCCGGCTCGTCCTCAATCGGTGATGCGGCGGCGCTGCGCGGGTCGAACGCGGGCAACGGTTCGTCAATCGGCTCAATCGGCGTGTCCCCGTACCCCGGTGGGTACGCCAACTCATCGTCCGGCGGCACGATTGGGTCACGTGGATGTGGCGCGGGTATGAAACTCGTTGATGACGCGGTGGCGTTGGTACCCGACCGGGTGTAGGAACTGGTGGTGCCGCTGACGAGCGGTTGCGCGGGCGCCATCGGGCGCGCACCATCACGCGGCGTCGGCGGCGCCTGATAGCCCGCAGGGCCGACGAAGACGGGCGGCGGCGGCGGCGGTTCGTACGGCATGTTGCCGTGGAGCATCGCCTGATAGAGGTGATAATAGCGCAGCGCGATCTGTTGCTGGGTGAAGTAGCGCAGCACCCGCTGCCGACCGCGCGCCGCGAGTTCGAGACGGCGCACGCGATCCTCCATCAGTTCCCAGATGCGCAG
>JBBSII010000421.1:0-4644 GCA_038232175.1 Thermomicrobiales bacterium | reverse complement strand
TTGGGACACCCGCCGCCTTTCTTCGCCCGCTTCTCGCGAAGCGTACGCCCGCCGCCATCTTCCGGCTGCTCACCAATCCGGGTTTCGCGTGGCTCATCTCCACCGGTGCGTTCCTCATGTGGCATATCCCCGCGCTCTACACCGCCGCCGTGCTCGACGCGCGCATCCATGCCCTGGAGCACGGCTGCTTCCTCATCACGGCGATGTTCTTCTGGTGGCCGGTCTTCGGGCCGCTGCCGGAGCTTTCCCGCCTGTCGCGCGCGAATCAGGTGCTCTATCTCGCGCTCAGTTGCCAGCCGAATGTCGTGCTCGGCGCGGTGCTCGTCTTCGCGCCACGCGCCTTCTACGGCGTCTACGCTGGGGCGCTGCAACTCGGCAACATCAACCCGCTAACGGATCAGCAGGTCGGCGGCGCGATCATGTGGGTGCCGGGGAATCTGCTCTACCTCGTCATTATGAGCAAACTTTTCTACGATTGGTTCAATGAGAAGGAACCGACAGCGCACTACGGGGAAGTAGCGAGTAACGAGTAGCGAGTAGCGAGAACGGACTCATCATGCTCTATATACGCTACTTTGAACTCGTTACTCGCTACTCCCCCCCGTGTTGACAGCGCGGGGTCTTGGGAGCACACTTTCCCTTGCGAGGGACGCGACGCTGCGCCCCGGATGCATCCGTGAACGGGCCGTTTGTGGATTTGTTGGTCAACGTCGATCAACCATGCCAGCCGTGCGATCTGCTGGTCGCGGAGGGAAGCCATGAAAGAATGCTCCAAGCCGGTGCGCGTCCAGCGCCGCACCCGGTTGTTGTGCTGCCGTCGGACCGGGGCGTGCCGATGAACACGGCAACCTCCCGCATGCCGCGCCGCACCGGCGCACGCCGCTTCGCGGTCAGCCTGCCCATCCTGGCTGCGGTCACGCTCGGCACCGCGTGGGCGGAGATCTTCTGGGGCGGCGTGGTGCGACTGAGCAAGAGCGGCCTCGGCTGCGCCGATAACTGGCCCCTCTGCAACGGCAAGGCGTATCCCCTCTGGGAGCAACCCGTCCTGATCGAATACATCCACCGCCTCATCGCCGGGGTCATCAGCGTGCTGGTCGTTGCGCTATTGGTGGTCGTCTGGCGCAATCATCGAAACAACCGCTGGCTCCTCGGCCCCACCCTCGCCGCGACGGGCGCGCTCGTCGTGCAGGTGCTGCTCGGCGCGTTCGTCGTCTGGTTCGATCTGAAGTCGGGCCTCGTGATGATCCATCTCGCGACCTCGATGATCCTGCTCGCCTCCCTCGCGGCGCTGACCGTCAATACCCTGCCGCGCCCGCTGCCGACGCCCGGCGTCCGTCTCGTCGGCTTCGCGCGATTCCCCACGCTGGCGCTCGCGGCGGCGATCTTCGGCTACGGCGTGCTCCTGACCGGCGCGTACACGACGAGCCAGCACGCGGGCGCGGCCTGCACGACGTGGCCGCTCTGCAACGGCAGGCTTGTGCCGATGGACGGGACGCTCTTCCCGACCGGCGTACAGATGGTGCACCGGCTCTTCGCGTACACCCTCGCGGCGCTGCTCGTCGTCCTCTACACGCAGGCGCGGAAGAACAAGCGCGCCTATCCAGTATTCGCGCGGCTTGCGGGGCTTGCCTGCGGGCTGGTCATGTTGCAGATCACGATTGGCGTCGTGCAGGTCGTCAACCTGCTGCCCGGCTGGCTCGTCTCGCTGCACATCGGCACGGCGGCGGCCCTCTTCGGCACGTTGGTGCTGCTAACCGGTTTCGCGTTCCGCGCCCGTGCCGCAGGAGTAGGTGGGGATGGCCCGGTCGATGGCACACGTGCCGACGAAGTGGTTGTGAGCGCCGCGCGCGAGCGGGAGCCGTCCGTCGCGGCGCTCTACTTCAGCCTGACACGACCGCGTGTGATCCCGCTGCTGCTCGTCACGACGCTCTGCGCGATGCTCGTCGCGTCGGATCACGCCCCGTCATTCGGGCTGATCGTCGTGACGCTCGCGGCGGGGGCGCTGATGGCGGGTGGCGCGCACGCGATCAACGCCTACATCGACCGTGACATCGACCGGGCGATGAAGCGCACCCGCGCCCGCCCGGTCGTCACCGGTGCGGTGTCGCCGCGCAACGCGCTCCTGTTCGGGAGCGCGCTCGGCGCAATCGGGTTCGTGCTCTACCTCGCCTTCGTCAATGTGCTGAGCGCGCTGCTCGGGCTGGCGGGGTTGCTCTTCTATGTCTACATCTACTCGCTCTGGCTCAAGCGGCGCACGGTGCAGAACATCGTCATCGGCGGGGCGGCGGGCGCCTTCCCGCCCCTCGTTGGGTGGACGGCGGTGACGAACCACGTGACGCTCGCCGCCGTCGTCCTCTTCGCGATCATCGTCCTCTGGACGCCGCCGCACTTCTGGGCGCTGGCCATCCTGATCCGCAAGGACTACGAGGGCGTCGGCATCCCAATGCTACCCGTAGTGATCGGCGAGGTGCGGACGGCGCGGCACATCGCGGTGTACACCGTCCTGCTGATCGGCGCGACGCTGCTCTTAGCCATCGGGCAGGTGATGGGCACGCTCTACATCGCCCTCGCGGTGCTGCTCGGCGTGGGCTTCCTCTACGTCGTCGGGCGGCTCCTGCGGGAGACGAACAAGGCGACCGCGAAGCGTGTCTTCGTCTACTCCAACCTCTACCTCGCGCTCTTGTTCGGGGGCATGGTCCTCGACCATGCGCTCCGGTAGGAGTTGGGCCGCATGACTGCCACCGATACCGCCACCGACACAAAAAACGCGCGCACGCAGTATCTCGTGATCGCGTGCCTCGGCCTCGGCATCTTCATGGCCGCGCTCGACCTGACGATTGTCGCGCCCGCCTTCACTGCCTTGCAGGAGAGCTTTAATGTCTCGACCCGCGCGATCGCGTGGGTGATCGGCATCTACGCGCTTTTCAATGTGCTCAGCCAGCCGACGATGGCGAAACTTGCCGACCGCTACGGACGTCGAACGATCTTCCTCGTCGATGTCGCGTTCTTCGGCTTCGGCTCATTCCTCGCTTTTCTCTCACCGAACTTCGGCGTCTTCCTGCTCGCACGGGCTATTCAGGGCATCGGCGCGGGCGGCATCTTTCCGACCGCGAACGCGATCATCGGCGACACCTTCCCGCACGAGCGGCGCGGCCTCGCGTACGGCGTCACCGGTTCCCTCTGGGGCATGGCGGCGATCATCGGCCCGAACCTCGGCGGCGTGCTGACGCAGCACGCCTCGTGGCACTGGTTGTTCATCATCAACCTGCCGCTGGCGGTGATCGTCTTCATCATCGGCCTGCGCGTGCTGCCGACGCAGCGGGCGGAGCGACGCGGCAACCTCGACATTCGCGGCCTGCTCTTCCTCACGATTGCACTCGTTGGGCTGATGGGCGCGCTCAATGAGGTGAAGGGCGACGATGTCTGGGGCAGCATCGTCTCGCAGAGCGTCTTCTTCCCGTTCTTCGCCTTCCTCTGGTTCGGCTATCTCTTCGTCACCGCCGAGCGGCACGCGGACGCGCCGATCATCCCGCTGCGCCTCTTCCGCCATCACGACCTGCGCATCGCGGACGGGTTGGCGGTGATCGCGGGCATCGTGGAATCGAGTCTCGTCTTCATGCCGACGCTCGCCGTCATCGCGCTCGGGTTCAGCACGGAGAAGTCCGGCTACTTCCTCACGCCCGCCGCACTGACGCTCGGCTTCGCGACGCCCGTCGTCGGCCTCCTGCTGGACCGCTACGGGCCGCGCCCCGTGCTCGTCGGCGGCACACTGATCACCGCGCTCGGCCTCTTCATGCTCGGCACGGTCGTCACGAACACATGGACGTTCCTGCTCACGCTGATTATTGGTGGCATCGGGCTGTCGTCGCTGCTCGGCACGCCGCTTCGCTACCTCACCGCGAACGCGGTCGCACCGGAGGAGCGCGCGACGGGGATGGCGGTCTTGTCGATCAGCACAAACGTGGGTATCGCGGTCGGCTCCGCGCTGACGGGCGCGATCATCTCCTCCCGGCATTCCACGCAGCCGGTCGCCTCGATCCACCGCGCGTACATCGTGCTCGGCTTCATCACGCTCATCGCCGTGCCCATCGCCGCGCGCATCCCGCGCCGCACCCACGCGCAGACTGAGGCGGCCCTCGCCGCCGCCGCCGAGAAAAAAGCCCGCCGCATGGAGCGCCGCGCTGCCCGCCAGGCCGCCAAATCCGCCACGACTTCCACAACGGGGGATGACTGAAACCGGGGAGAACCGCATCTGCCCAAAGGGCGCCCGGCAGAGGAAAGGGAATTGAACCACGAAGGCGCGAAGAGCGCGAAGGAAAGAGAAGGAAAAAAGAGACGCTCTTTCCCATCTTCGTGTCCTTCGCGCCTTCGTGGTTCATCCCCGGTTTCAACCAGGAGGAGCGTGCCGATGTATCGTTCACCGAAGTACCCCTCAGACCCGGAGGAAGTCGCGGCATTCGTCGCGGGGCAGCGGCATGGGCACCTGATCGCCACGCCGCCCGGCGGGGTTCCGCAGCTCTCGATCCTCCCCTTCGTCAAGTCGGGGGACGAGATCGATCTCGACTGCGTGCAAGCGGACCCGACCTTCGACGCGATCCGGGCGAACCCGCGCGTGAGGTTCATGGTCTCGGATTTTCTCGCGGC
>JBBSII010000420.1:0-4646 GCA_038232175.1 Thermomicrobiales bacterium | reverse complement strand
GCGTGGGAGAGGGCGTACTGCTCCTCCAGGCCGTACACGATCCCGTTGCTCCGCCACCGGTCGTTCCCGTCCGGCACGGTGCTGCCATCAAACTGGATGCGGGAGACGATCAGGTGGACATGATCGAGCGCGTGCTGCACCACGACGTACGGCACCGCATCGAAGCCCATCGCGGCGAGATAGTCGCGGCTGAACGCCCCCCACTGGGCCTCCGTCAGTGCTTCGTCCTCGGGGAGTCGCAAGGAGCAGTGGTAGACCACCCGCGTCAGGTCGGGATTGAGGCGCCGGAAGACGCCAAACTCCGCCGCCAGCTCGCGCGGCGTCCGCCCCGCCATGTTGCTATCGACGATCCGTGCCCGGTCATGGCCGCGTTCGGCACTTTCGTCAAACACGTAGGTGAGCACCCCCCGGAAGCCCCGCCCAATTTGCGCCTTCTGGATCATGGTTCATCCTCCCGCTCCTCTGGGATGACCCCTAAGAGCGCTAACCGGAGCGTGCGCACTTCCTCCCGAAGCGTCGTCAGCGTCTCCCACAGCCACGCCGTGCCGGTCGCGTCGAGGCGGTGCCCCGCGTTCAGGTGCGCCGTCAGTTGGTTGAGGTTGCTCGCCGTGCGCGCCAGTTCCTGCCACGCCTGCCGGTTCACGGTGGGGACGACCGCCTGCGGCGGGCGTTGGGCGAGCACCGCCGTCCGCAGATACGCCCCCATCTCGCGCATGCCGACGGCGTCCCGGCGCGCCGCCAACTCCACGTATTCCGCTACGTTCACCCGCACGCTGAGCGTGCGGGTGCGCAGCGTTTCCGGGGACGGTCCGGTTGTCGTGGGGGACGAGGACGATGGCATTGCGCCCTCCCTGCGCCAGCGCCGATTACCATGGATCGAGGAAGCAGTCGACACATTATGTAATGTACGGACAGTCTAGCACACCCGTCCTACCAGGGCGCAAGGGGTGGAGGGAATTGCCGCAAGCCGCACGGTTTGCCACTCTGTGAAAGGAGGCGTCCCATATCGCCGGAACGGCGTCGGGGGCCGGGGCATACTCCCGGCAAGGCGGACAAGCGAAGCGCCGCACATGCCTTGCTCCCCGCCACCCTCTCGCGGCCACACCCCTCCAACACCCGGCTGCGACCTGACGTGGGCCGCGAGCCTTTCGCGCTCCCAGGCGCCGTAGTGTCGTTCCTTTCGAAAGGGGAGCAGATCAGGTGTGAGGTAGGAGCGCGACGGTGAACAGCCACGGCCCGCTCACGGTGCGGGCGGGGACGAAACGTTGCCGCTCTGTATCAGGGCGGTGCCAGGTGATGTCGGCAATCTCCAGATGCAGCGCGCGGGCATGGGCGTCGAGCGCCAGGGTGCAGCAATACGCCAGTCGCCCCTGCCACGCGTTCCTCGTCTCCTCACCCGTCGCGCCAGAGGGCCGGCTCTCGTACGGTCCGCCTCGGCCATCCGCCACCATCAGCGCGAGCGCCGGTGCGTTGTCAATGAAGGGCACCGCGCCGTGCGATTGCAGCTGGAAGGTGATCACGAACCCCGCCGCGTCGCTTTCCAGCGAGCGCCAGCACCTCGACACTCTGATGCCGCTGTACGTGCGCGATGGGGAGCATCGTGAGGAGCTGATCGAGCCGGGGCTGCCGGGGCAGGATCACAACCGACGGGTGATGCGGCTAGCCCATATTTCTCCCCCCATTCGACCAATGATCGGTGATCGGTGATCGGCGCGAGGAGGCCCTTATCTTGCGCTACCATTTCAGACCCTGCGGGACATCGCACGCCAGTGGTCAACACAACGCCGTACAACGAGAACGTACAGGCAGGATACGTTACCAAATGATCCCGCGCCGACGAGCATGCGCGATTATTTACGAGCCTCTCGTGCTGCTCACTTTCACGGTGAGTAGTCTCAGATGATCACGCAACGCAGTAAAGAAGTACGCCTTCCGCCGCTCGTGTCGAACGTCAACTAGAATTGCTGGCGGCGCGGATTAGCCTTGCCGGTTTGCGCGCCCGGTCGTCACTGCCTTATGCCTCCTCGTGCCCGGCCATCGCCGGAGCCGTCTCACTCGTCAGCTGTGCGTGTTGCCCGTTCGCCTCCTTCGCGCGATAACTCTCCATCCCCATCAGATCGAGGATCACCGCGTGGTGCACCACGCGGTCAATCGCCGCCATCGTCGTCATCGGATCTTTGAAGATCCGCGTCCATTCTGAGAAGACGAGATTCGTCGTAATCACGACGCTGCGCCGTTCATATCGCTCCGCTAACAGCGTGAAGAGCACCTCCATCTCGTCCCGGTCGTGCTGGACGTAGCCGATATCGTCGAGAATCAGGCAGGTGAAGCGATCCAATTGGGCGAGCAACTGCGGCAAGCGCAGGTCGCGTTTCGCCGCCAGGAGGCGCTGCACGAGATTCGCCGTTGCCGTCCAGAAGACCGTTTCCCCGTGGAGAATCAGTTCATGACCGATCGCCGCCGCGAGATGGCTCTTGCCGGTGCCCGGTCGACCGACCGCGATCACATTGATCGCCTCGCCGACGAAGGCGCCGCTCTGTAAACGCTCGATCTGTTGGCGCATCGCGAGCGGAAACCACTCAAGCGCCAGTGTGCCGAAGGTCTTCTCGCGCGGCAGGCCCGAACGCTGCAGGAGCCGGGCGATGCGGCGCTCGTCGCGCTGGACGCACTCACATTGGACAAGGTCGTAGAGGAATGCCTCGTGGGTCAGTCCGTTCTTGGCCGCTTTGAGCGCAAGATCGGGGAAGGCGGTGGCCATCGCGGGCAACTTCAGCGTCCGCAACATCGCCAACAGTTCGGTGTGTCGGTCAAGCATGGCGAACCTCCCCGCGCAACAGGTCGTCATAGATGCCGAAATCGAGTACTGCAGGCCCCAAGAACGGCAGTGACAGCGTTTCCGGCGCGCGTACCTGATCGCGGACCCGATCGAAGGTCGGCGTCTGCCGGTGGGTAAGCATGTCCGCGAGGATCATGTCCACCACCACTTCGCTCGTCCCCGTCGCGAGGTGGAGCAACCGGACGTACTCGCGGTCTGCCCGATGGGGAACGGCCTGGACGAAGGCGTCGTAGGCCCGGCGGAAGGTGAGCGTCGGGAAGAGATCGTCGCGGAAGCGATACTGGGCGAAGGCACCGGGCTTGCGCACGAGCGAGCCGCTGATATGCCGGTAATCGATCCGGTGCTGGTGTTCGCCGAGCAACCGGGGGATTGTCTCGAGCGGGACGGTGCCCCGATAAATCTCGAGCGTCTCAGCGCGCACCCGCACGGTCACCGTCGTGCCGATCAGCCGCGACGGGAGGGAGTAGGTATTGCGCAGGACCTGAATCGTGCTGCCCCGGCTGACCGGCACGCGCAGTTCGCGGTAGAGATCGAGCGGCGCGCGCGGCAACGGACGCATCGCCTGTCGTTCCTCGCCGAAGCGGTGCTGTCGGGTCAGGTTCCGCCGCCGCACGAGGTCCTGCAGGAAGTGGCAATAGCCGTCGCGATTCGTGAATTCCCGGCTGCCCCGCACCCGGAGCGCCTGATCCACGGCTTGTTTGAAGCGGAAGTGTGCTTGCTCAACATCGCCGTTCTCATGCGCTTCCCCGACATTGTTCGTCGTCGGTTCCATGCCGTAATGCGCCATCAGCGCCGTGTACCGGGCCGTTGCCTGTCGCCGACCTTCCGCATCGAGCGGACGCATCGCCGCGCTGAGATGATCGGTGCGATGCCGCAGTGGCACCCCGCCGAGCTGCCAGAGGGCGATCTCAACCCCTTCCGCGAGCGCTTCGAAACTCTCCGAAAGGACGACGTGGACTGCTTGGACATTCGAATCGGGCAAGACGAGATGGAAGAGCAGATGGGCGAAAGGCAACCCGGCCAGCGTGATGCCGAGATCGGTCATGTGGGTGAAGTCGGACTGCGCGACGATGCCGGGCTCGTGGACCTGCGCGAAGAAGACTTCCTGATCGGGGCCGGATTGGGCCCGCCAGGCGGCAATCTGGCGTTGGAGGGTGCGCACCTGCGTTGCCCGATAGTGGTCGGGGCGGCGCTCGCACGCCAGCGCGAAGAGCGTCGTCCCTTGCAATGCCGGATCACGGGTCAATTCCGCCGCGATCCATGGCCAATCCTCGGCGAAGGGATCGGGGCGGGTCCGGTAGGTGCGCGGATGCTTCAGTTGGCTGGGCAACGTGCCGAGCCGTTCATATGTCCGTGCCGTGCGGACACTCATTCCCGCGCGTGCGGCGGCCTGTTCCTGGGTTTTCCCTTTGGCCCGTTCGCGAATCATGATGCGTACCTCCCCGTCGGTTTTCATGACGCCCTCCTTTGAGCGTCATGGTAGGGGCAGGAGGGCGACGGGAGCGCGAACCGGCAGGTCTCGTCCGCGCCACCGGCAGTTCTAATAGTCGTTCATCAGCTGCGGGCGCAAATGATGCAGCCGGCACCCGATGGCCCCTGCACAAGATGGTGAGGGGGAGGTGCCGAGTGCGAACGGGAGGAAGGCAACGAGCCCGACCCAGCGCGAGGCGCGTGCCGCCGCGACAGCTCCCGATGCAACTGGAAAGGGCATGACGTAGCACATCGTCTGCCTCGCCGGCCCGAACGATCACTTCGCGCCCCGCACGGCCATGGGGGATGCGGTGCTTACCGTCCCTTTCGATGTCCCGGG
>JBBSII010000419.1:0-4655 GCA_038232175.1 Thermomicrobiales bacterium | reverse complement strand
CGGGCGCGGAGATGGTGCATTTCGCCTACCTGGACACGGCCCAGTTCGTGGACAAGCTGAACCGCTACTCGACGATCGAGGCGCAGCAGAGCTTCGCGCGCGGCGCGGGGGAGACGCCCGCGTGGGTCATTCGGGACATGGCCCTCTATCCCTGGCTGCTCGCCTTCTATCGCAGGCGGGGGAGCACCCCGGCGTGGGCGCTGGTCTACTCCTTCCTCGCCTTCGTCAATCGGTACGTCAAGAATCGGGGGTACCGCGACGGCTGGCGCGGATTCTATCTCTCCCTGTTCTGGGGTGCGTACTTCCTGGCTGCGTACGCCAAGCTGACGGAATTGGAGCGGGTGGGCACGCGGGAAGCGATCACCGCGCACTACGGCCGGGAGGCGGAGCAGATCCTCATGGGATACGAGACGCCAGCGCGAGACGGAACGCGGCCAACGTCGCCTCCGCAGTCTTCCGCCAGGTGAACTGCCGCGCGCGCTCCTCCCCCCGCCCGACCAGTTCCCGCCGCAGGTCCGCATCGTCCAGCACCCGCGCGAGCGCCGCCGCGAGCGCTGCCCGGTCGTCGGGGTCCACCAGCAGCGCGGCGTCCCCCGCCACCTCCGGCAGCGATGTGGCGGTGGTCGTGACGACCGGCACCCCGCTCGCCATCGCCTCCAGCACCGGCAGGCCGAACCCCTCGTACCGCGACGGCAGCGCGAAGACCGCCGCCCCCTGATAGAGCGCGGGCAGATCACCGTCCGGCACCCACCCCGTCAGCACCACCTGACCCTCCAGCCCCGCCGCCCGGACGCGCGCCTCGAGCGGCGCAGCCGCAGCGCCCCGCAGCCCCACGAGCGCGAGTTGCGCCGTCGTCACCCCCTGCCCCCGCAGCGCCGCGTACGCATCGATCAGCACGTCGAGATTCTTGTGGGGAAACAGTGAGGCGACGGAGAGAATGTAGGGGGCGTGCAGGCCATGGGCCTGCCGGACCCGCGCGATCGCGTCGGCGGAGACCCGGTCGAAGTAGACCGGGTCGGCCGCCTCGTGGGTCACGGTCACGCGCTCCGGCGGCACCCCGTACACCGCCACGATCCGCCGCTTCGCGTGCTCCGACACCGTCAGCACCTGCGCCGCCGCCCGCGCCGAATGCCGGAACAGCCGCGCGAACACCTTGCGCTCGAATGGGGGGTGGTTCTCCGGGAGGTCCTCATGCTGCACGTCATGGATCGTCAGGACCGATGCGTAGCCGAAGCGGGCCGGTGCGGTGAGCGCCGGGGAGAAGAGGAGATCAATCCCCGTGCGGCGTGCGCGAATGGGCAAGCGCGCGTACATGTACGAGAGGCGCGACGACCGGCGGACCGCGTGGACGGGGCAAGGAATCTCTCGAAGATTGCGGCCCCCCCCGGCAGCGAACATGCCTGTGTTCTCGCGGCTCGTGAACACGAGATACTCGACCGTCTCATCGAGGGCGGGAAGCTCTCGCATGAGGCTACGCAGATAGGTCCACGTGCCTCCACCACCCTCCGGGAGGAGAAAGATGCCGTTGACCCCGATACGCACGCGCTCTGGCATGTCAACTCACCTCACATGAAGCCGGGAGGAACGAGTCTCGCTCATCGGTGGGCGTTCCGCACGAGCGTCGCCAGGGTCACTTCCGCCGTCCGTTGCCACGAAAAAAGATGCGCGCGCGCCGTGCCCCGCGCAATCATCCGCTCGCGGAGCGCAGTATCGCTCAACACGCGCCGGAGCGCGTCGACGAAGCCATCCCGGTCGTCGGGGTCGACGAGCAACGCCGCGTCCCCCGCCGCCTCCGGTAACGCCGTCGCCGTCGTCGTGACCACCGGCACCCCGCTCGCCATCGCTTCGAGCAGGGGAATGCCGAACCCCTCGTACCGTGACGGCAGGACGAAGACCGCCGCCCCCTGATAGAGCGCGGGCATGTCCGCATCCGGCACATAGCCGGTGATGGCGACGTCCCGCTCAAGGCCGTGCGTGCGGATTTTCTCCTTGAGGGGCGCGGTCGTCACGCTGCGCAGGCCGACGAGCGCGAGTTGCACGGGCTGATCCGTCGTCCGGCGCAGCGTGGCGAAGGCGTCGACGAGGGTATCGAGGTTCTTGTGCGGCATCAGGGACGCGACGGAGAGCAGGTACGGGGCGCGCAATCCGTGCGCCTGCCGCACCCGCGCGATCTCCGCACCCGACACCCGATTGAAATAGATCGGGTCCGCCGCGTGGTACGTGACAGTGATCCGTTCGGGCGGCACCGCATAAATTGCCTCGATCCGCCGCTTCGCGTACTCGGAGACCGTGAGAATATGCGCCGCCAAGCGGACGGAACGCCGGAGCAACCGCGTGAACACCGCGCGGTCAACCGCGCCAAAATTCTCCGGCAGGTCCTCGTGCTGCGTGTCGTGGACGGTGATGACCGAGGCGTATGCGCGGCGCGCCGGCCCGATGAACGCCGGGGAAAAGAGCACGTCGATGTGCTCCCGCTGTGCCTGAATGGGCAGCACCGCGTACTCGTAGAGCATCCGGGATGCCCAGGCCGCCTGCCGGGTGGGGGGCGCGGGAACGGGGCAGATCACCTCCCGAATGTTGGCGTGCCCGCCATGATCGAACGACCCCGCGTTCTTCCGCTCGGTGAAGAGGATGTACTCGACAGCGGGGTCGAGGCCGGGGAGTTCGCGCACGAGGGCGCGCAGGTAGGTCTCCATCCCGGCCATCTTTCCCAGCGCGAGGAAGAGGCCGTTGATGCCGACGCGCACCGTCCGCGTCATCGTCCCGCCGTGCCGCGTGACGGCACGAGCCGTTCGTAGACCACCTTGACCCCCGCGACGTGCGCATCTAGGGTGAATCGTTGCGGCGCCCGGCGGGGTTGTGGCTCCCGCGCGGCGGCGATGATCGCGTCAGCGAGCGCGTCCGCGTCGCGCGGGGGCACGAGCGTGACATACTCCCCCACCACCTCCTGGACGGAATGCCCGGCGGTGGTCACAACCACGCAGCCGAGCGTCGCCGCCTCGACCGCCGCGTAGCCGAACCCCTCCGACACCGAGGGGACGACGACGCAATCCGCTCCGAGCAGATATCCCGGCAACTCCCGTCGCGGCACCGGGTCCCGCACGATGACGGAGTCGCGAAGCCCCAGGCGCTCGATGCGCTGACGGAGCCGCTGGTAATGGTCCGGCGGGTCGTGATCGAGCAGCATGACCAGACGACTCGACGGGAGTTGTTGCGTCACCCGCGCCGCCGCGTCGATGAGGTACTCGACCCCCTTAAGGAAGCCCGGCCTGCCGAAGTAGAGATAGACGAACGCATCCGCACACAGATCGAATTCCTCGCGGAGATCGCGCGGCGGGTGGAGCGCCGCGTCCCAGAATGTGTAATCGATGACGTTGTAGATCACCGACGCGCGCGATGGCGCGATCCGCATCAGGCGCAGCAAGCGCTCGCGCGTGAACTGGGAGACGCAGATGTAGTGCGCGAAGGGCAGCCGGAGCATCGTGGATTCGTACAGCCGGAAGACGAATGCCCGGAGCGGGTGCAACCCTGGCAGCGTGGGCAACAGGTCCGCGAAGACCTCATGCACCGTGTGTACGGCGGGTTTGCGCGCGATCATCGCGGCGAGCCACGCCGGAACCGCCGCGTTCGGCGTCGCCGCGTGGACGATGTCCGCCCGCAACGCGCACCGGAGCGTGCGCGGGAACGCGAGGAGGGTAAAGAATCCCCGGCGCGCCCAACGCGGCGTCCGCACCCGGAAAATCTCCACGCCGTGCCGTCGCTCGTACGCCGGTGTGCCGGGCACGCGCAGCGTCACTACGGTGACGGCGTACCCATCCCGCGCGAGGGCTTCCGTCAGGTGATCGAAGAGAGTTTCCACGCCGCCGATGTGGGGCGGGAAGTATTCAAGCACTATGAGGACCCGCAACGGGCGCGTTCGCTCCATTTGTAAACCCATCCCTTCCCCTCTCCATCGCCCGAAGATCACAACATGTATGGTTCCGTGCGGCGATGGAGAGGGGCCGGGGGTGAGGCTTTAGAATGCCTACTTCGCGACTTTGAGGCCGAGCACACCCTTGAAGAAACTGGCAACCATCAGTTGGAACCCAACCGCGACTGCCGTCACCGAGGGGACGAGCATCCGCATCACCGCGCCCACACGCAGGCCGCCGAAATCGACCGCCCCCCAGATGACCACCGCCACCAGAATGCCGAGGCTCCCGGCGGCGACGAGAAGGCCCCCGATGATGAGGGTCGTCTCGATCGGCAGCCGCGCGAAAAAGGAGTGGAAGCGTTGCTCCGGCGGCAATAGCCCCTCGTTGATCGCGAACTCCTGCGCGAGGATCGCGACGAACATGCTCTGCGTCCCGATCATCACAAGGAGGCTGGCGAGGAGTAGCGTGTGCACATCGAAGCCGATCCTGCCGACGCGCACCGGGCCGATGGTCAGCAGGACCATCGCGATCAGCCCAACGACGACCGCCGCGATACCGGGGTAGAGGAAAAGCCAGCGCGGGCTGTACAGCAGGAGGAAACGGAGGTGCCGCCAACCGTCGCGCCAACTCCGCAGGTGTGGTGGCCGACTGCGCCCATCTCGCGAGAGGGTCGTCGGCACCTCCGTGATCCGCTGGTTGTGCATGGTGGACTTGACGACCATCTCGCTTGCGAACTCCATG
>JBBSII010000418.1:0-4660 GCA_038232175.1 Thermomicrobiales bacterium | reverse complement strand
CACAATCCGCGCGGGCGCGGGGTCGAAGTGTTCGGCGAAGAAGTGCTCCTGCCACGCATCCTCCCAGCCCCACACTTGCGCAACGAGATATTTCATCGCCGCGACGTGGAGCCGGTACAGAAAATCATAATCATCCTGCGTCGCGGAACGCAGCGTATACGCAGGCATCTTCCCTCTTACTCTCCTTTCCCGATGGGGAAGGGGTCTGGGGGGTTAGGCATCCCCATCCAACGCCCGTAAGGTCACGGCGACGCCACGCGCCAGCGCGTCGAGGTCGTAGCCGCCTTCGAGCACGGCGACGAGGCGGCCATCGCAGCAGGCGTCTGCCCAGCCGATGACGCGCTCCGTCATCTGCCGGAAACCGTCGTCCGTCACGAGCATCCCGGCGAGTGGGTCGTCCTGCGCGGCGTCGTACCCGGCGGATACGAGGATCAGTTCAGGTTGGTAGGAGAGCACAAGCGGGCCGATCAACTCGTCGAAGACGCGCAGATAGTCCGCGTCGCGCGAGCGCATCCGCAGGGGAATGTTGAGCGTGTACCCCTCGCCTGCGCCCGCGCCGCGCTCCGTCGCCAGGCCGCTGAGCGGATAAAGTGGGTACTGGTGCACCGAGGCGAAAAGCACCTGCGGGTCGTCATAGAAGATGTCGTTCGTGCCGTTGCCGTGGTGCACATCCCAGTCGATGATAGCGACGCGGGCCAGCCCGTAGCGGTCGCGCGCGTGTTGCGCGGCGATGGCGACATTGTTGAAGAGGCAGAAGCCCATGCCCGTCTCCGCCGTCGCGTGGTGGCCGGGCGGGCGGACAAGCGCGAAGGCGCGTTGCGTCTCGCCGCCGAGCACGGCATCGACGGCGCGGATCGCCCCGCCCGCCGCAAGCAGCGCGACCTCGAACGACTCCACGGAGACGACGGTGCTCGGTTCGAGATACCCACCACCCGCCGCGCAGAACCGCTCCAGCGCGGCGACATAATCCGCGTTGTGCACGCGCGTAATCGCCTCACGCGGCGCGGCGATGGGGGCGAGCAGCGGGCGGCCCTGGAGCAACCCCTCCGCTTCCAGCCGCTCCATGATCGCCACGAGGCGGCGTTCGGTCTCCGGGTGCGGGCCGGTGTGATGGTCGAGGTAACGGTCGCTGTAGACAATCGGCGTGCGGTTCATACGCCGAGTCTCACACGGTACGCGAACAGCGTCAATCTTTCCGCTCGCACTACCAGAGCGGCCCCGCGAGATCGACCGGGCCGGTGTACCACGGCGCGAGGTCGGTTTTGCTGGCGCGGAGGGGGAGGAGGAGGATCGGGGAGGTCTCCACCTTCGTCTCACCGCGATCCTCGTAGGAGACGGGGCCGGGGATGCGCTCCCAGCTGAGCCGCCCGTAGTAGCCGAGCCGGTTCTCGCTTGTGACGAGCAGGCCGAGGTCGTCCCGCCCTCCCGCGCGCAGGGTGTCGTCCGCGAAGGCGAGCAGGCGGGTGCCGAGGCCATGCCCGCGCAATTCCCCCGCGACGCCCACCTTGGCGATCCCCGCCACCGCCCACGACCGGCCGCCGACCGCGATGTCGCGCCGGTACACGCCGACGTGCCCGATGATCGTCTCACCACGCATCAGGAGGAAGTGATACGTCGCGGGCGCCCAGAAGCGGTCGTCCAGCGTGCTGACGCGAAAGGTCGCCGCGAACAGGCGGTCCAGTTCGGCGCGCAGGGCGGGCGTGAGGTCGTCCGCAGGGAGATGAATGATCGTCTCTTCTGGCATAGCGGCTATTCCAGCACAGTCATTGGGCCGGGCGTGAGGATGGCGTAGTGCGTCATCGCCTCCGCCGCCGTCGCGCCGTGCCAGTGCTTCTCGTTCGCGGGGATGAGCACGACATCGCCAAGCGTGATGGTCCGCTCGCCCGCCTCCGTCGCGATGATCCCCCGGCCCGCCGTAACGATCAGCACCTGATCCGCCGCGTGCGCGTGCCACTTGTTGCGCGCCCCCGCCGGGAATGTCACCTCCGTCACCCGCAGCAGCGCCGTCATCGCGTCGCTGACGACATCCTGCGTCAGCACGTCGCCCACGAACGCGGGATTGTCGCTCCGCGCCCGCTTCTCCTCCGTCACCCGTATCACCTGCATCGAAACCTCCAATGCTTACCCACAGAGACACAGAGAAAATGCGAAGAGGGAGAGACTGAAGGTCTTCCGATTTCTCCTTTCCCTCTCTGTGCTCTCTGTGTCTCTGCGGTTCAAATCCCCCTATCTCCGGCTGACCCAATCCTGGATGGCGGGGCGGACGACGAGGTCCTCGATAATCGCGCGCTGCGGGAGGGTGGCGGCGAGGGCGACGCACTCCGCGATGTCCTCCGCCTGGAGCATCTTCTCGCGCGCTTCGGGCGGCGGCGGCACGGGGCGGCGGTCGAGGATCGGCGTGTTCACCTCGCCGGGGTAGATGGCGGTGGCGCGGATACCGTGCTGCCGCTCCTCGGCATTGATCGCCTCCGTCAGGCCGCGCAGCCCGAACTTCGCCGCGATGTACGCCACCCCCGCGAAGTTATTGCCGCGCCAGCCGGAGTCCGAGACGATGTTGACGACCGTCCCGCCGCCCTGCGCCCGCATCGTCGCGAGGAAGCCGCGCGTCAGGTAGAACGCCCCGCTCAGGTCCGCCGCGATCACCGTCTGGTAGTCCTCGATCGAGCAATCCGCCAGCGACCGCTTCGGCACGTTGAGGCCCGCCGCGTTGACAAGCACGTCCAACCGCCCGAACCGCTTCAGCGTCGCCTTGACCAGACCGTCCACCGACGCCGGGTCGCTGATGTCCGCCGCGTGGACGAGAATGTCGATGCCGCCGAGCGACTTCGCCGTCTCGCGCAGTTTCCCCTCGTCGCGCCCGACGACGACCATCGCGCCGCCCTCGCGCGCCAGCCGGATCGCCGACGCCCGCCCGATGCCGCTCCCCGCCCCGGTGACGAGCGTTACTTTCCCCGTCAATGCACCTGCCATCCATGACCCCCTTCATCGTCCGTCGTTCATCGTTGTCTCATTCGATCTACCCGGATAGTACACGAACGAGGAAGCGGCTCGGCTTGCCCGTCCAGAAGATCGTCAACTCGTCGCGCGCCCGCGTTGCGGCGACGTAGAGCAGGTTCCGCTCCCGCTCCAGCGCACTCCGCTGCTCATCGGGATCGTCCGGGAGGTGCCGCACCACCGCCGCATCGGAGACGCCGATCACGAAGACGACCTTGAATTCCAGCCCCTTCGCGCGGTGGTATAGTGGCGAGCGCGACGTGCCGAGGCGACAGCGCGTGATCACGCCCCACTATCTGACACGGCACGCCCGCCTCCCCCAACTGCTTCTCCACGGCGAGGAGCAGATAGCGGCTCTGCGCGAGGATGGCGATCTCGCCCGGCGGGGGCCCGCCCACGCACCGCGCCGCGATCCGCGCCGCGACCGCCGCATACTGCTCCGTCGGGGTCGTGAACCCACCCGTCACCGGCTCCGGCCCGGTGAAGAGGCTGTGCGTCGTGCGTCGCCGCTCGGTGCCACCCTCGAAATCGTCCACCTCGTTGCCGAAGATCGCCTCCGCGAAGCGGTAGATCTGCGCAGTCGTGCGGTAGTTGAGCGAGAGCGTCCGCGTCCGGCCCCGCACGTCGATGCCAAGCTCGCGCAAGCTGCTCCGGTTCGGGTAGATGCGCTGCCCCGCGTCGCCAACGAGCGTCAGGCAGTCCGGCCCGTCCCCCGCGAGCGCAGCGAGGAAGCGCAACTCCTGCGGCCCCAAGTCCTGCATCTCGTCCACGATCACGGCGTCGCAGGGGTTGGTGACGCTGCCCGCGAGGATCAGATTGCGCGCCCAGCGACAGATGTCCGGCCAGTCGCAGATGCCGCGCTTCTTCAGTTCGGTATCGACGGGGACGACGACGGTTTCCCAGACGCGCTCACGATCCGCGACGGTCAGCCGTGTGCCGCGCCCCGTGCGCCGCGCGTCGCGATACTCCTCCCAGTGCGTGATCGCCAGCGCCTGGATCACATGCTGCCACTCGGCCTTCAGCACGTCGAGGTCGATGCCGCACCCCGCCCCGAACCGCTCGATCAGCGCGTCGATCATCCCCTCGTCCGGCACGTTGACGACCTCGACCTGCCGCACGAGGTCGCACGCCAACGCGTGCACCGTGCGCACGAGGATGCGGGAGCGCTCGTCATCGTCGCAGAGCAGCCGGACGCCATGATCGAGGAGCGCCCGCGCGTTGTTCGTGAAGCTGGCGAGGAGGATGTGTCGCCCTTGCCGCGCGAGGTGCCGCGCCCGGTGCATCGCCACGACGGTCTTGCCCGTCCCCGCGCCGCCAGTGATCTTCGCCGCGCCGCTGAAACTCCGCGCCGCGACCCCGCGCTGCGACGGGTGCAGGAAGGCGATCCACGCCTCCATCGGCGCGTCCAGCATCCGCTGGAGATCGGCATCCTCCACATCGAGCAGGCGCAACGGTTCCCGCACCTCGCCGGGAATCGCTGCTGATTCTTTCTGCTCAACGCCGACGGCGGCGGCAATACCTACAAGGATATGTGCTTCTTCTATCACGTCGGGTGCGGGCGGCGACCACTGCAACGGCGGGGCGACGAGCCTGCCGTCGGCGAGGAGCAGCAACCGATCCGCGAGATCGCGATGCATATCCTCAACGAGATTGAACAGGTCATCCT
>JBBSII010000417.1:0-4660 GCA_038232175.1 Thermomicrobiales bacterium | reverse complement strand
GGGTCTTCTTTGTAGAACCGCTCGAACAGGCGCGGCAGGTGCTCCGATGGGATGCCGATGCCCGTGTCCTCGACCCAGACCGCGACGTGCCCGTTCGTTGCGCCCGCACCGACCGTCACGCGCCCGCCGGAGGAGGTGAATTTCACCGCGTTGTGGATGAGGTTGACGAGCGCGCCCTCAATCATGCGCCGGTCGCCGAGTAGCGGCGGGAGATCGGGCGGGAATTCCCGCTGAATCGTCACGCCCGCGCGCTCCGCCTGTGCTTCCAGCCGCTCGGCGGCATTGCGCCCCAACTGCGCGATATCGACGGGGAGGAACGCGGGCTGATCCCGCCCCGACTCCAGGCGCGCCAACTCAAGCAACTCCCGCACGAGTTGGGTCAGTTCATCGACCTCGCCGTTGATCTTGTTCAGCCGGTCCTCCGCCATGCCGGGCACGTCCAGGCCGCCATCGAGGAGCGTCTCGACGTAAAGTTTGATGCTGGCGAGCGGCGTGCGCAGTTCGTGCGACACATTGGCGACGAGTTCGCGGCGAACGGTCTGGAGGTGCTGCACCTGCGTCACGTCGCGCGCGAGCAGCAGAATATCGCCTTCGCCATCGTCCGCCGGGACGGTGATGACACGGACGATGCGGCCCGTGCCGGAAATCTCAATCGTCCCTTCCTGGCGCGTCCGATGCAGGTGCGCGCGGCGAACGAGGCCGGCGATCTCGTGATCGCCCGTCATCTCGATCACGGTGCGGCCCCGCAGCGTGCTGAAACTCGTCGGGAAGAGTTCGAGCGCGGCATCGTTAACCGAGCGAATCTCCTGCTTCGCACCGACGACGACGACCGCGTCATCCAGCGCCGCGAGGATCGTCGTGAGGCGCAGGTTGTCCGTCTCGATGGCATGGTGGCGATCGCGGGCGCGATCCAGCGCGGCGCGAACGGCCCGTGCGGGGTCGCGCGGGGGCGTCTCCGGCGCGAATCGCCGCAGTTCATCGGAGATCGCGCACAGGTCGCCGCGCAGCGTGACGACCTGACGCCACGCAATGATCGCCGCCACGGCGGCAACAATCGCAACGAGCACGGCGACCGTGAGCATGTCGTTCAGCCTTCGAAGCGGTAGCCGTAGCCACGCACGGTGACGAGGCGCGTCGGCACGCCGGGATCGGCCTCGATCTTCTCGCGTAACTGCCGCATGTGTACATCGACGGTGCGCGGGTCGCCGTAATAATCGACGCCCCAGACACTGTCGAGTAACTGCTGGCGCGAGAGCGCAATGCCCCGGTTCCGCACGAGGTAGGTGAGCAGATCGAACTCGCGCGGGCGGAGCGGCACTTCCGCGCCATTGAGGAGCACGCGGCGCTCCTGCGGCGAGACGACGAGATTGCCGTGCGTGATCCCCTCCGTGCGCGGGATGACGCCGTCGGCTGGCGCGGCGGTGAGTTCCGGCAAGCCGTCCCGCCGCCGCAGCACGGCGCGGATGCGGGCGTGCAGTTCGCGCAGCCCGAACGGCTTGGTGACGTAGTCGTCCGCGCCGAGTTCGAGGCCGACGACCTTGTCCGTCTCGTCGTCGCGCGCCGTCAGCATGATGACGGGCACGTCGCCCTCTTTGCGCAACGCCTGGCAGACCTTGAAGCCGTCCATCCCCGGCAGCATCACATCGAGGATGATGAGATCGGGCTTCTCCGCACGCGCCATGCGCAGCCCCGCGATGCCGTCCATCGCCGTGAGCACACGATACCCCTGGCGTTCGAGCGAGAAGCGCAGCGATTCCAGAAACGGCATTTCATCGTCAACAACGAGAATCGACGCGGAGAGTTCCGTGACCTCCGTCTGCATCTGCCTGACCTCCCCATGTACATCGACCGCCAATCTCTTGACCGCAGTGTACCATCGGCGATGTTATCGCATTGTGAGAAGGTTGCGAGGGTTGTGATACGTCCGTTATGCTGCGCCGCCGATGCGCGACGAAGAACGTGCGTCTCGTTATGGTATGTTGATCGCCGCCGCTCTCAAATCTATCGTGTGACTTGTGAGCCTGAACAAAGGTGTGTACTTGCAACACAACCTGGAGTCGCAATGACTGACGTGCGGAACCCGGATCCGGACATTTGCATCGTCGGCTGCGCGTCGTGGGATACGCTCCTGCCCGTCGACCGCTACCCCGCCGAGGGCGAATACTGCACGGCGTCCGCCGAGTACGAGACGCCGGGCGGCACGTCCACGAACACCGCGATGGCGCTCGCCGCCCTCGGCGCGCCGCCCCGCTTCGTCGGCATGGTCGGGGACGACTGGCGCGGCGAACGGCTGCGCGCCGGGTTGGAGGGTGCGGGCGTCGTGTGCGACACATTGCGCGTGCGGCAGGGGCAGGAGTCCGACCGCTCGGTCATCCCGATCAGCCCCACGGGGGGGCGCACCATCTTCTGGATCAAGGGCGCGATGCTTCATCGCGGCGACCCACTTGACCACGATCTGCTCTTCGGTCACCGCCTGCTGTACATCGATGTCGTGGACCTCGCACTATGGGACGATGTGCTCCGCGCGCATGCATCGGCGAAGGCGACGAACGCCGACGCACCGCGCCTGATCGGTCAGGCCGTTTATGTCGCCGGGATACTCCCGCCCGTGGAGGCGATGGCGCTCGTCGGGCGGCACACGGTCTTCATCGGCGGCGAGTGGGAGTGGAAACTGATCGCGGGCGAAACGACCCGCGACGCGCTTGTCGCGCGGGTGCAACGACTGGTGCAAACAGCCCATCTCTCATGCGGGGTGATTACGCACGGCGCGGAAGGGTGCACGACGATCACGCGCGATGGTACGTTCCTTCTCCCCGCCGCGCCCGTGGCCGTTGTCGATACGACGGGCGCGGGCGACGCATTCGCCGCCGGTTTTCTCTACGGCCTCGCACGCGATTGGGACGCGGCACGATGCACGCGCTTCGCCACGGCAGTCGGCGGCCTCGCGACGCGCGCCTTCGGCTCGCAAGCGTCCCTGCCCACACTCGATGAAGCCTGGTCACTCGCGTTCGGTGATGCGCCGCCGATGTAGGGATGTTTAGCCTCACCCCCGGCCCCTCTCAATCGCCGCCGTGAACTGATGCGTACCTTGAACTTTGGGCGACGGAGAGGGGCCGGGGGCGAGGCTCACGGCGCGATCTTCGCCTTCAACACATCGACCGCTTTGTCGAGTTGCGTGTCGCCACCGCCGGACTTCGCGTCCGGCTGCTCCACGACCACATCGGGCATCAGGCCCTGCTTCTGGATCACGCGCTGCTTCGGCGTGTACCAGTTCGCGATCGTGATCCGCGCGGTCGAACCGTCGTTGAAATCCACGAGTTGCTGTTCGGAGCCTTTGCCAAAGGTCTTCGTGCCGACGAGCGTCGCGCGTCCGTAGTCGGCCAGTGACCCCGCGACGATCTCCGACGCGCTCGCCGTGCCGCCGTTGATGAGCATCACGAGCGGGATGTCGAGCAACTGCGGGCCGTTCGTGTCCACATAGAGCGGTTTCAACTGCCCGCCCGTCGGTCGCCGGTCTTCGAGCATCGCGAGCGAGTCCTGCGGCAGGAACCGCCCGAGCAGTTGCCGCGCGCCATCGACGTACCCGCCGCCGTTGTTCCGCAGGTCGAGCACAATCCCCTTCAGGTTCTGCTCTTTCGCCTGCTTGAGCGCGTTGTCCATCTCATCTTTCGTGTGATCGTTGAACGCGGTGACGGTCAGGCGCCCGATATCGCCCGGCATCACGTCGAGCGTCACGGCGGGTGTCACGATTTTCTGGCGAACGACGGTGATCTCGATCGGGTCCGGCGTGCCCGCGCGTCGGATCGTCAGGCGCACCGAGCTGCCCTCGGGGCCGCGAATGACGGTGCCGAGTTCAGTCGTTGGCAGGCCGACAACGCTCTTGCCGTCAACCGCCGTGATCACGTCGCCCGCCTTCACCCCCGCGCCTGCGGCGGGGCCGCCCGGTATCGGCGCGGTGACGAGCAGGTCGCCCTTCGAGGTGTCGATGTAGACGCCGATGCCGACGAACCGGCCGTTGTCGGCATCCTTGCGCTGTTTCGCGTCGTCCGGCGGGAGGAAGACGGTGTAATCGTCGCCGGTGGCATTGAACATCCCCTTCATCGCGCCGTAAATCAGTTTCTGCTCGTCGAGCGGGCGATAGTAGAACCCGTCTTCGAGCAATTTCAGCGCCTTCCAGAAGTTCTCGAACTGCGCGCGCAGCTGATCGGGTGTCGTGTTCTTCGCGGGTTCAACGCTGATCGCCGGGTCCGAGGGGCGGGGCGTGACTGTCGGCACCGGCGTCGCGATGGGCCGGGGCGTCGAGGTCGGGCTGCCCGGCGGGACGGTGTCCGTCGGCGCGGCGGGCACCGTCGGGATCGCTGCGGCGACCGACTGCGATGTGGCAACCGAGGCATCGCCGCCACTACTCCGGAACATCTCGCGATCCGCGACGATGCCGAGCACGAACCCACTGAGCGCGAGCAGGACGCCCACGAGTAAACCGATCAGCGCCGTGCCCGAACGAGTCGGTGAGGGCGTCTTCATCCTGTGGCTCCCTTTGATTCATCGCGGAAACGCAATGAGCGACGCCCCAAAAAGAGCGTCGCACCCGAAAAGCATCATCCCGCGCGTGCCCGCGCCTGTCAATCCGTCGGCGTCACGCTATACTCGCTCGTTCATG
>JBBSII010000416.1:0-4669 GCA_038232175.1 Thermomicrobiales bacterium | reverse complement strand
GGCAGCAGTACTATTTGTGGCGTTACGGTGCGCCGTTGTCTGCCGCGCCGCCTTCGACGGATCCCGTCTCCCCGCCCGTCACCCCGAAACCACCGGGAGGAACGCGGATAGTCATGCTCGCCGATGACGGCCAGACGATCGCGTTTTTCCGGGGCATGTCGCTCGTCCTGTCGCTCGGGAGCGATCTCGACTGGCAGGTGCAGATCGCCGACGAGACGATCGTGGGGCGGGATCAGAGCGCCACGGCACCGGCAGACAGCCAGGGTGTGTATATCGTCAAACAGCCGGGACAAACGACGCTGAGTGCGACGGGCAATCCAACCTGTTACAACGCCGTGCCGCGTTGTCTCGCTCCGTCTCGGAGCTTCCGGATACAGATCGTGGTCAAGCAGCTACCGCTCCCGGTGCCCACGGCTCCGTGAGGTAAGCGTGCGTCGCCCAACATGCCCTACAGCGTCACTTCGTTGATTCGTGCGCTACCCTTCTCTGCCAAGTAGAGGAGGAAGCATGGCCGAGGGCGCAGGTCCCGTGATCGTTTCCGTCAAGCAATGGTCTGACGTATTCACCGATCTCTATGAGCGCATCGCTCACCGCTTTGCCCGCACGGAAGTGCGTGAGCGGCTACAGCGCTATTTGTTCGGCCTGCTCGACCGCGTCGAACGCAAGAATGGCTGGCAACTCGCCGAGGCGATCGGCGATACCGATCCACAGGGTGCGCAGCGCCTGCTGCGCGTCGCTCGCTGGGATGTCGACGCGGTCCGCGACGATTTGCGCAACTATGTACTCGCGCACCTCGGGGATGAGACGAGCGGCGTGCGGATTGTGGACGAGACGGGGTTTCTCAAGAAGGGCAAGAAGTCCTGCGGTGTTGCACGGCAATATACCGGCACTGCGGGCGATACGGTCAATGCCCATACCACCCAGAGGGTACCCGGGTGTCTTCCTCGCCTACGCGTCGGATCACGGTACGGCCTTCATTGACCGCGCCCTTTACCTGCCACGAGCGTGGACAAGGGATTGGGATCGTCGTGTTGAGGCGGGAATTCCGAAAGCGGCTCGCTTCGCGACCAAGATCGTGCTCGCCCAGCGGATGCTGGCACGGGCGTTCGGGGCTGGCGTCCCCGCGCGGTGGGTCGTCGCCGACTCGGGCTACGGGCGCTCGCATCGCTTTCGGCAGTGGCTGGAGAAACGCGGGCGCGCTTACGCGGTGATGGTCCCGAAGACGAACGCGATCTATTACTGCGGTGGGCGCGAGCGGGTGGAGCAACTGGGAGCGCGGCTGACTGCGGAGGCGTGGGTATCCATCGGCGGCGGCGCAGGAGCACAGGGGGAACGGGTGCATGACTGGGCCTGCTTACCGCTGTCTGAGCAGTGTGCGGACGGGATGCGCCGCTGGCTGCTGGTGCGGCGCGATCCCGACGACCCGGATCCCCCCGCCTACTGGCTCGCCTACGGCCCTACGCAGACGACGATCGAGGAGTTGGTGCAAGTGTGCGACGTGCGGTGGCAGATTCGCACAGGTGAAAGGGGAGGTGGGGATCGACCACTACGAGGTACGCACCTGGGAAGCATGGCACCGGTTCATCACCCTCTGCCTGCTCGCGCACGCCCTCCTCGTTGTTATGCAGGCGCAGGCGCTGGCCGACCAGACCCACGATGGTAAAAAGGGGGTAGCGAATCGGGCATGGTCCCGCTCACCGTTCCGGAAACGCGCCGCCTGGTGCTCGCGCTGGGCGAGTCCGATGCGCAACGTGGATTCCGATTTGGCTGGTCGCGCTGGCGCCGGACGCACCAGGCGGTTGCTACCCGCTGCCACGCTGCGCGCCATGCCCGTACGCGGAGCAAAGGGGCGAACAGCCATGTACGTCTCCCGACTGCCTTGGCACGAGGTGCGCTCACCGATGCCGAGTGGGAACGTGTCCGACCGATGCTGCCACCGCAGAAGCCACCGACGGGACGACCGCGGCACGATCATCGTGCCATCCTGAGTGGCATCCTGACGGTCGTGGGCACGGACCTGTCGTGGCGGGAAATACCGGAGGAATATGGGAAATGGGAGACGGCGTACAAGCGATATCGGCTGTGGTGCGACCAAGGGCGTTGGCCACGCATCATAGCAGCGCTCGGAACTAGGACGCAGAAGTGACGCTGTAGGGATTATTCATGGCGCCGCGCCGCTCGTCCACGGCTGATTTGTGTTGTGGCGTAACCCGCCACGAGCGCCGCCACCTCGCCCTGATGGTCCGCCGTCTGGTCGTTATACACGAGCACGGTCCGTACGTCCTTGTGCCGGCTGAACTGCTGCACCTTCTGGATGTTGCCGCCCGTCGCGACGAGGGCGCGGGTGATCGAGAGGTGCCGGATGCCGTGCGGGTGCGTCTCGACACCGGCCGCGCCGCCGATGCGCCGGATGATGTGATAGAGGCCGTTCGCGGTGAGGCGCTTGCCCGTCGTCAGGCGGTTGCGATCCATGTTCAGGAAGAGCGCCCCCGGCTCCCTGCCCCGGACCGTGAGCCAATCGGCAAGGGCGCGCCGCGTCTCCGTCGGTAGGGTCAGCGGTTCCCGCCCGCTGCGGCCCTTGCCGAGCACCATCAGCACGTTGCGGCCGAGATCGAGGTGGAGGAGATCGAGCGACACGACTTCGCCGCGACGGAGCGCGAGATCGTGCAGGAGATGGAGGATGGCACGGTCGCGGACACCCTTCGCGTCGTCGCGGGCCTCGGTGACAGTGACCAGGCCGAGGAACCCTGCATCCCCCGGCCCGCGTGTGTCACGGTATGCCTCCGCCTTCATGCCCGGTACCTTCAGTGCGAACGACACCATGCCGACCGTCTGCGCGAGCGCAACCATGCTCCGCAAGGAGGCGAGGCGGCGATTGATCGTCGCGGCGGCCATGCCCCGCTCGTGCAGGTGGTTGCGATAGTGCAGCGCGGTCATGTTCGCCGCGCCCTGCCCGTTGCCGAGCAGGATCCGCGCGGCATCGTCCACCGTCGCCGCGCCGAGGAAGCGCGCGAAATCTCCCAAGTCCTGCCGATAGGCGGCGATGGTACGCGGCGACTTCCCGGCGAGGAAGGCGTCCACGAGGGTGGCCGTGTCCGGGATGACCGCGAGCGGGGATGGCCGGATGATCTCGATGGCGTGCTCAGTCACGGGGGGTCTCCTTGCTGTCCGGCGTCTCTGCCGGCGGTGTGTGGCCGATCGGCATCTCGTGGCGCATCCAATCGAGGAAGATACCGCGCGCCAGTTCGGAGACCGAGATGCCGCGCCGCTGTGCCTCGAGCGCGAGGGCGGTGATCATCTCCTGCTCAAGATTGACGGTGAGGCGTCGGAATGGCGTGCCCGTCGTCGGTGGCCGGCCTGGTCCGCGTCGTGGTTCGTCTCCGTCTGCCATGTCGCCTCCTCTGCTGCATCGGGAGCGCGCACGATGCGCACTCCCCGACCGTTTCCTCTCGTAACGAAGGGGCCGGGACGTCCGGTCCCACGATTCCCCATCCTTACGCGGCCGTCTCGCAGTCGTCCGGCGTCGTCAGCGGATGCGCCGTCAGCATCCGGTCGATACGGAAGGTTTTCCACTGGCGGCGCATCGTGCAGTAGCAGCGCGCGACGATCTTCTTCTCCTTGGTGAAGCTGATGCTGTTCGGCCACAGCACCCGCGCGTCCTGGCCGCCGTCCAGTCCGACGTAGAGCACGACGACCGCAGAGGAATCGCGCATCGCATCGGCGACGAGGATCGCCGTGTCGAAGGAACCGAGGCAGCTGGACTGCTTGTAGTAGATGCTCATCGCCAGAGGGATGGTGTTGAACTCGGTGGACTGGTCGATGGTCGCGGGCAAGATCATGCCGGACTTGCAGGTAACGGTGCGCGGTGCGGTAGACTGTGTACTTGTAACCACGGGGCATACTCCCTTTGGTTGCCGCCCTGTCGGTGTCTTCAGCACCGGCGGGGCATCTTCGATAGAGCATTTCTCTATCTGCCTCTATTATAGTCTACTTTATTTAGATGTCAATACCCCTCTGGACATTCGGCGGGACAATGGGCAGGACGATGGGGAGGAGACGCGTGGACGGCATCGCGATCCGTGAGGCGGCACAGCGGCTTGGCGTCTCCGTCGAATCGTTGCGGAAGCGGGCGCAACGCGGCACTATCACGGCTTACAAGACGGATGGGGGATGGTTTGTCGTGCTGCCCGATGCTCAGGACGTTGGGCAGGATATCGGGCAGGACGGCGTACACGCTGCAAGTGAGCCGGTCGCCGCGCTCGTAGATCAGTTAACCTTCCTGCAACGCGAGTTGGAACGCCGCAACCTGGAGATAGAGCGGTTGACTGGGATGCTCGCGGAGTCGCAGCGCACGGTACGCCTCTTGCTGCCCGCATCGACTGGACAGGGGCAGGACAGTAATGCAGGTGCGTCCGTCGAAGAGTCGAAGCCGTCGAACATCTCCCCGATGTCGAGGCCGCCACAAGCACCTGATCGGCTACGAGAGGAATTCCCCGTCGAAAGTCCTGAAACGCCGCACAGAGGCTCTCAGCGCGTCCAGCGGGGATTGTGGCAGCGTATCGCGGATGCATTGCGCGGCCCGTCGTGACCTTCCGCCGCAATCCACCGCCCCCGCCGAAGGACGACCCGCCGAGCGTGCTCCTCATGCGCGCCCTCGGCGACTGTTCGT
>JBBSII010000415.1:0-4683 GCA_038232175.1 Thermomicrobiales bacterium | reverse complement strand
CCTATTCCTCGGATCGCGGCGCTGCTTTCATCGATCGTAGCCTCTATCTGCCACAGGAATGGATCAAGGATCGGGAACGTCGCGTGGAGGCGGGCATCCCGGCGGAAGTGCGCTTCGCGAGCAAGATCACCCTGGCCGAGCGGATGCTCGCGCGGGCATTCACCGCAGGCGTCCCAGCCCGCTGGGTGGTCGCGGACTCCTTCGATGGCCGCTCGGGTCCGTTCCGGTGCTGGTTGGAGGAGCGCGACCAGTCCTCCGCGGTGATGATCCCAAGGACGAACGCGATCGAATATCAGGGACGACGCATCCGCGTCGAGCAACTGGCCGAGCGGTCCGTCGAGCCGGATTCCTCTGGATGGCTGTGCCTCGCGCTCTCCGAAGAATGCGCGGCGGGCATGCAACACTGGTTGCTCATCCGCCGCGACGCGGACGATCCGAGCGCCGACGCGTACTGGCTCGCCTACGGCCCGGCGGGGACGACCGAGGAGGAGTTAGTGCGGGTGTGCGATACCCGTTGGCAAATCGAGCGGGTGCCCTCTGGGCAGATTCGCGCAAGCGAAGGGGGAGGTCGGCATGGATCAGTATGAGGTGCGCACGTGGACGGCATGGCACCGCTTCGTGACGCTCTGCCTGCTGGCGCACGCCTATTTGGTCGTCGTTCGTCACGCTGCTCGCTGCGAGGAGATTGCAGAAAAGGGGGCGATGCTCCCGGCCTGATCCCGCTGACGGTGCCGGAAACGCGCCGATTGGTCCTCGCGATGGCCGGAGACGACAAGCGCCGTGCTTACCGATTGGCATGGTCCCGGTGGCGACGGACGCACCAAGCCGTTGCCGCTCGCTGTCACGCCGCACGCCGTGCGCGGCGGCAAGAGAAAGCAGATGCCGTGAATGTGGTGCCCCCGCTTCCGCTGGCGCACAAGGCGCTGAGCGATGCCGAGTGGGAGTGTATTCGACCGTTACTCCCGCCACAAAAGCCGACGACGGGGAGGCCACGGCATGACCATCGCACGGTGATCAATGGGATCCTCGCAGTAGTCGGCACAGATTTGTCGTGGCGGGAGATGCCGCGGGAGTACGGCAAGCGAGACAGGGCATACAAACGATACCGGCTGTGGCGCGATCAAGGACTCTGGCAGCGTATCGTCGATGCCTTGGCAGACCCAACCGCCGAAGTGTCCCTGTAGGGCCGGGTTTATCAAGCCGACGGCGGGGCAGATTCTCTTCTCAGGCGAGGATGTCACCCGGCTCCCGCCTGAAGAGATGACCCGCCGGAAGATGGCGCGCTCATTTCAGGTCACGAGCCTCTTCGAGCACCTGACCGCGCTCGAACACGTCACGCTCGCACTGCAATCCGCGACGAACATGGGCTACCGCTTCTGGCAATCGGAGAAGCGCCTCGATCAATTCAACGATGCCGCCCGATCCATCCTCGATCGGGTCGGGCTGGCGGATGTCGCGACGCGGCAGGCCGGGAGCCTGCCCTACGGGCAGAAGCGCGCACTGGAGATGGCGCTCGTCCTCGCGCTCGAACCGCGACTCCTCCTGCTCGATGAGCCGACCGCCGGCATGAGCATGGACGACGTGGGCCGGATGATCGCGCTCATTAAACAGGTGCGTGTCGGGAAGACCGTCGTGCTGGTCGAGCACAACATGGGCGTCGTCTCGGAACTGGCGGACCGCGTGACCGTCCTCCAACGCGGCACCGTCCTCGCCGAGGGGACATACGCCGAGGTGCGCGACAACCCGAAGGTGATCGACGCCTACCTGGGGCAGACCCATGCGTGATGGCGCGCTCCTCTCCGTCGAGGGTCTTTCCGCGTGGTACGGCGAGGCGCGCGCGCTGCGCGATGTCGGGATGGAGGTGCGGCGGGGGGAGACGGTCACGCTGGTTGGCCGCAACGGCGCGGGCAAGAGCACGATGCTCCGCTGCCTGATGGGCCTCCACAAGCAGATGGATGGCCACCTCGTCTTCAATGGCGCCGCGATTGATCGCCTCTCCGCCACGCAGCGTGCCCGCCGGGGCATCGGCTACGTGCCGGACGACCGGGGCATCTATGCCACGCTCTCCGTCGAGGAGAATTTGCTCCTGCCGCCACCGACCGGCCCGGACCCGTGGACGCTCGACCGCATCTACGCGATGTTCCCGAACCTCAAGGAGCGCCGCCGTCACCCCGGTTCCAAACTCTCCGGCGGGGAGCAGCAGATGCTCGCGATCGCGCGCGTGCTGCGGATGGGCGCGACCCTCCTGCTGCTCGATGAGCCGACCGAGGGATTGGCCCCCGTGCTCGTGCAGCAGCTCGCGGCGCTCCTGAAAGAAGCGAAGGAGCATGGCATTACCATCCTCCTGATCGAGCAGAACCTGCGCTTCGCCACCGCCGTGGCGGACCGCCATTACCTGCTCGTGCAGGGGCAGATCGTCGATGTCCTGACCAATGAGGAGGTGCAGGCGCGCGAACACCAAATCCTCGAATACATGGGGGTGTGAGCGGGGAAGGACTGAGGACTGAGGACTGAGGGCCAAAGCAAATCCTCTCCCCTCCCCTCTCCATCGCCGAACGGATTTCACCGTTCTCCAATCTCAGGGCGATGGCTCCGTACGAGAGGGGCCGGGGATGAGGAAGAGCAACCGGCATGACCACAGATGTGATTTCACCATCAGGGAAAGGCAGTCAACCATGAACAGCGAGCATTCGACCGGGGCGCAGGAACTCGATACCACGGTCGCACGGAGAAACCTCTCACGGCGCGCGTTCCTCGGCGGGATCACGGCGAGCGCCGCCGCCATCCTCGCGGCGTGTGGCGGCAGTAGCGCGACCGCCACCACGGCCCCGGCGGCAGCCGGGACACGAGCGCCTGCCGCCGCGACGACCGCCCCCACCGCCGCATCCGCCTCCGGCGCCGCTCCAACAGTCGCCGCCCCGACTGCGGGGACGACGGCCGCGGCGGGTGCGACGAAGCCAGCGGGATCCTCCGTCGCGTCCGTCGTCGCGAGCAAAGGACCCGCGAAGCTGACGGACGGCAAACTCGTCCTCGCCGTCCTCAACGACCAGTCCGGCGTCTACGCGGACATCTCCGGCAAGAACACCACGAAGCTTGTCAAGCAGGCGGTGGACGACTTCATGGCGAAGTACGGCAAGGATGTTTTCGGCGGCACGGTTGAGGTGATCAACGCCGACCACCAGAACAAGCCGGACCTCGCCAACGCCAAGGCGCAGGAGTTCTACGACCGCAACCAAGCCGATGTCATCCTCGATGTGCCGACCTCGTCCGCCGGGCTGTCCGTCGCGGCGGTCGCGAAGGCGAAGAAGCGGCTCTACATCAACACCGGCTCGGCGACGACCGAGCTGACGACGACGCAGTGCAACAAGTACACCTTCCACTACGCCTACGACACCTTCATGCTCGCGGGCGGCACCGGCTCCTGGGTGACGAAGAATGTCGGCAAGAAGTGGTACCTCGTCTACCCGGACTACGCCTTCGGCCAGGACATGGTGAAGTCCTTCACCGATTCGATCACGAAGAGCGGCGGGGCGGTGGTTGCGGCCGATCCATCGCCCTTCCCGAGTTCCGGCGACTTCTCCTCCTACCTGCTTAAAGCGCCGTCGCAGAAGCCGGAGATTATCGGTTCGATGCACGCGGGCGGCGATGTGGTGAACTTCGTTAAGCAGTACAACGAGTTCAAACTCCGCGACCAGAAGATCAACCTGGCGATTGGCCTGCTCTTCGACAGCGACATCAAGGCGCTCGGGCCGGATGCCTTCGCGGGGGTGACGTACACGACGGCCTGGCTCTGGACGCTGGATGACCAATCCCGCGCGTGGGCGGACATGGCCAAGAAGATCATCGGTGTCCGACCAACCTTCGACCATGCCGCGAACTACTCGGCAGCGTGGCAGTACATGGAGGCGGTGCGCCGCGCCGGGACGGACGATCCCGACGCCGTCGTGAAGCAGTTGGAGGGCTACCAGTTCAACGACTTCTTCGCGCGCAACGCGACCATCCGCGCCGAGGACCACAACCTGATCCACGATGTCTACCTCGCGCAGGTGAAGCCCCTTAAGGAGAACGCCGAGGAGGGTGACTACTCCAAGATTCTAGCGACCATCCCCGGCAAAGAGGCCTACCGCCCGGACGGCCAGACCGGCTGCACGGGCCTTTCCTAACAACACAATTGCCCCCTCTCCATTGCCTTGCAATGGAGAGGGGCCGGGGGGCGGTCAGTATGGATGCGGGGCGACTGGCGGTGCTGCTCTTTAACGGGTTGGTGACGGGTAGTTTCTACGCGCTGATCTCGCTGGGATTGGCCGTCATTTTCGGGATGCTGCGCGTCGTCAATTTCGCGCATGGCGCGTTCTACATGCTCGGTGCGTTCGGCGCGTACATCCTGCTCGACCAGTTCCAGATCGGCTTCTGGTGGGCGCTCATCCTCGCGCCGCTCGTCGTCGGGCTGCTCGGCATGGTGCTGGAACGGACGCTCATTCGCCGCCTCTACACCCTTGACCCGCTCTACAACTTCCTGCTCACGTTCGCCGCCGCCACGGTGATTCAGGACGCGATGCGCCTGCGATACGGCGTGCAGGGGAAGCCGTACCGCGTCACGTCCCCCTTGCTCGCGGGCGTCAAGCACATCGGCCCGACGTTCTACCCCACCTACCGGCTCTTCGTCATCCTCTTCTCGCTCAT
>JBBSII010000414.1:0-4686 GCA_038232175.1 Thermomicrobiales bacterium | reverse complement strand
CGCCGGGCCGCCGCCCGTCAATATCCAGACGATCGTGAAGGCGTTCACGTTGGCGATGATGAGCAGGATGCTCGCGACGGTGATGACCGGCATGAGCTGCGGGATCGTGATATCCGTGAACCGCCGCCAGCGGCCCGCGCCGTCGATCTTCGCCGCGTTGTAGAGTTGCTCCGGGATCGCCTGCAACCCCGCGAGCAGCATAATCATCGCGAAGGGGAACTCCTTCCAGACATTCACCACGATGAGCGAGGGCAGCACGAGGCTGGTAGAGTCGATGAATTTGATCGGCTTGTCGATGATCCCCATCTGCACAAGGAGGCCGCTGATGACGCCGAAATCCGCGTGGAAGATCCACTTCCAGACGAATGCCGCCGTCACCTGCCCGATGACGTACGGGATGAAGAGCGCGCTGCGGAAGAAGCCCCGAAACCGGATTGGGCGCGCGAGCAGGATCGCCGCCGCGAGGCCGAGGAAGAGCGCGAGTACCGTGCTCGCGAAGGTCCAGACGATCGTGTTGCGGATGACGATGCCGAAGTGCTCGTCCTGCACCGCCTCTTTGTAGTTGTCGATGCCGACGAACTGCTCCGCCCCGCCGTACGGCGAGGTGAAATGGAAACTGAGCCAGATCACTTTGATGAGGGGATAAAGGATCACAATCCCCATGACGATCAGCGCCGGGAGGACGTACATGTAGTCCCCCCGGTGCTTCCACATCTCCTTGAAGACGTTGTCGCCACCCGATGCGCGCGGCGCGGGCACCGCCTTCTTGAGCGTCTGCGTTGCGGTTGCCAATCCGGACCCCCTTCGGGGGGAGGACTCAGGACTCAGGACTCAGGACTAAGTGATTCGGGTCTCGTTCCCCACTTAGTCCTGAGCCCTGAGTCCTAAGTCCTCCCGAGTTACTTTCTCTTCGCGATCAGGTCATTGACCTTCTTCGCGGCATCCTTACCGGACTGCTCGGGCGTCTTCGCCTTGGTGAGCACGTCCTGCATCATCTGCGGCACGATCAGGTTCATGATGTCGGCGTTCTCCGGGACGGCCGGGTAGGAGACGCCGTACTGGAGCATCTCGGTCGTCACATTGAGGAACTTGATGTCCTTCTGGCGCTGCTGCTGCTCCGGGGACGAGAAGGCCTGCCGGTTGCCGGGGTTGGAGCCTTCCCACGCGAAGCGGATGGACCAGTACGGCGAGGTGCGGTCCTTCGCCATCGCCTTGACCGCATCGAGATCCTTCGCGTTCTTGAAGATGAGCAGGTTCGAGCCACCGAAGACGACGGCGCGGCGCACCGGGCCTTTCGGCATCAGCACGTAGTTCATCTTCTCCGCGAGGTCGGGGGCCTTGCCCTTGACGATGGAATACGCGGAGGGGTGGTCAATCATCATCGCGACTTCGCCGGCGATGAAGAGGTCGCGGTTCTCGATCTGCGTGTTCGTCAGCGTGGACTGCGGCGCGGACTGATCGCGCACGAAGACATCGGAGATCCACTGAAGGGCTTGGATGTTCCCGTCGCTATCGAGGCCGGACTTGTCATACTTCGGTGCGTCCGCCGTCTCATCGAGCGCCGAGCCACCGTACGCCCACGAGAGCGGCATGAACCGGAAGGCGGTGTTGCCCGCGTTGAGCTTGGCGACCATGCCGAAGCCGGCCTTGCCCGTCTTGTCCTTGATCTGCTTGGAGAAGGTCTTCACCTCTTCCCACGTCTCCGGCCCCTTGTTCGGGTCGAGTCCCGCCTTCTGAAAGATTTCCTTGTTGTAGATGAAGGCCATCGTCTCATTGTTCGTCGGGATGCCGAAGAGCTTGCCGTTCCACGTCGCGGACTTCAAGGCGCCCGGCCAGAAATCCTCCGCCTTGTAGCCGAAATCCGCGAGGTTGATCTCGACGCACGAGCCATTCGCGGCGAACTCCGGCGAGCCGGTGACGGGGAGCACGACCGAGTCCGGCGGCTGATTCGCCTTCAGCGTGATGCGCAGTTTGTCCAGCAGCGTGTTGTAGTCGTACTGCTCCTCCTTGAAGTTGACGTTCGGCAGCGTCGTCTTCAGCGAGCTGATCCACTGATCGTGGTACTTCGCGCTCGGCAGGTTCGGGTCGTCATATGTCGTCTGCCAGTAACTGGCGTTGCCCTTCGGGGTCGGGTTCGGCGGGTTCGGCGGAGAGACACCGGCGGCGACTGCCGAGCCGCTGGTCGCCGAGCTGCTCGCGACGGTGCTGCTGGCCGCAGAACTTGCGGGCCTGGTCGCCCCGGCTGCCGCGCTGCTCGATGCCGTCGTCGCGGCGGGTGCGCTGGTCGCGGCGGCCGCGATGGGCGTCTGCCCGCCGGTGCCACCGGCGAGCGGCGTCGTCCCGGCCTTGGTCCCGCTCACGGTGCTGGTCGCGCTGCTGCCGCCGCCGCACGCCGCGAGGAGCGCCGCTGCCGCCGAACCCGCCGCGAGTTTGATGATGTTGCGTCGACTGAGTTGATCTGCCACCGGTGGAGTCTCCTTCTCTTGCACACACGACGCGCCTGAAACGCTGGGCTTCGCACTACGACACATCCGCAGGACGCGGGATACGTTCGGCGGGTCGGTAGTGCATACGTCTTTTTGCAGACGTGAGAAAC
The DNA here is from genome assembly GCA_038232175.1 of Thermomicrobiales bacterium. GTDB lineage: Bacteria > Chloroflexota > Chloroflexia > Thermomicrobiales > JALYUS01 > JALYUS01. The sequence goes on along the minus strand of JBBSII010000414.1, from coordinate 2,090 downwards.
GTAACATTTCACCGAACACCTTGTCAAGAAATCGCAGCCATCACACAGATTTTCGGCAAAATGCACAAAGGCGAGTAGTGGGTAGAAAGTAACGAGTAACAAGTAACGAGCGGAGATGACGGGCAGGAGTTACGCAGTTCGTGAGAGAAACTGGGTGGTGGCAGGCTAAAGCCCGCCACCATCAGGGAAAGTACCTCAACTGCGTAAGTCCTAGACGGGCTTGCGCCTCCTTGTTACTCGTTACTCGCTACTTTCTCTTGGCGATCAAGTCGTTGACTTTCTTGGCGGTGTCCCTGGCGGATTGCTCAGGGGTCTTCGTCTTCGTCATCACATCCTGCATCATCTGCGGCACCATCAGGTTCATGATGTCGCCCGCCTCCGGGATGGCGGGGAAGGAGATGCCGTACTGCATCATCTCCGTGGCGACATCGAGGAACTTGATCTCCTTGACCCGCTGCTGCTGCTCGGGGAGCGTGAAGGCGTCGCGGTTGCCGGGGTTGGAGGATTCGTAGGAGAGCCGCAGCGACCAGAGGGGCGAGGTCATCTCGCGCACGACGGCCTTCGCCGCGTCCACATCCTTCGCGCCCTTGAAAATGACGCAGTTCCAGCCGTTGAAGACGACGGCGCGGCGCACTGGCCCCTTCGGGTAGAGGCTGTACGCTATCTTCTCCGCCACGTCCGGCGCTTTGTTCCTGATGATCGGGTAGGCGGACGGCTTGTCGATCATCATGGCGACCTCACCGGAGATGAAGAGGTCGTAAATCTCGATCTGCGTGTTCGTGAGCGAGGACTGCGGCGCCCAGCCGTTCGTGTAGACATCCTGCACCCACTGGAGGGCGGCGATGTTGCCCGCGCTGTCGAAGTTGGATTTCTCGTACTTCGGGGCGTCATCCGTCTCGTCGAGCGCCGCGCCGCCGTAGGCCCAGGCGATGGGCATGTATCGATACGGCGTGTTGCCGTTGTTCAGTTTCCCGACGAGGCCAAACCCCGGCTTCCCGGTCTTGTCCTTGATCTGCCTGGAGTAATTCTTCACGTCCTCCCACGTCTCCGGCCCCTTGTTCGGGTCGAGGCCGGCCTTCTCAAAAATCTCCTTGTTGTAGATGAAGGCCATCGTCTCGTTCCGCTTCGGGATGCCGTAGAGCTTGCCCTGCCAGAGCGAGCCGCGCAACGCGCCCGGCCAGAACTGATCTGGTCGGTAGCCGAAGTCCGCGAGGTTCAGTTCCAGCAGCGCGCCCGTCGCGGCCATCTCCGGCGCCCACGTCAACTGAATCTCCGCCATGTCCGGCACCTGGTTCGCCCGGATGACCGTCCGCAGTTTGCCGAGGAAGTCCCCGTACGCGGACTGCTCCTCGGTCAGTGTCACATTCGGGAGCGTCGTCTTGATGGACGCGAGGAAGTCATCGTGGAACTTCGCGCTCGGCACGTTCGGGTCGTCGTAGGTCGTCTGCCAGTACTTGACGGCGCCCTTGATCGCCGGGTTCGGCGTGCTGAGCGGTGTCGTGCCGCTTGTCACGGAACTCGCGGGCTTCGTCGCCGCCACGTTGCCGGAGACCGTCGCCGCCGGGGCGGTTGTGGCAACCGGCGCGGGCGTCTGCCCACCCGTGCCGCCGGAGAGCGTCCCGGATGGCGCGGGGGTCTGCCCGCCGGTGCCACCGGAGAGCGACGTAGTCGCGGGTTTCGCCGCGCCGCTCGGCGTATTCGTCGCGCCGCTCCCACCCCCGCAGGCGGCGAGCAACGCGGCAGCGACGGAACCCGCCGCGAGTTTGAGGAGATCGCGCCGACCGATGTGCAGTGCCATCCAGGCCTCCCTGATTCTCCGTTGTTGGTCGCCGCACTCGGTCGCGCGGTTATCGTCGCAACGGGATGTGAGTTTGCGTGTCTGACACCAACCTATCACTGGGTGAATTGTGCTGTCAATTCGCCGCGCGACCCTTGCCCGTGCCTTTCAATGGTTGGTATAGAGTGGGGAGCAGTATCGAGTGCTGGGCGCTGAGCGCCAGGGATTCGTCATCGCTCTGCGGGGCGGAATGGGAGGGGCATGTGAAGATCACGGCGATTGAGACGATTTTCGTGGATCGGTACCTCTTCGT
>JBBSII010000413.1:0-4687 GCA_038232175.1 Thermomicrobiales bacterium | reverse complement strand
TTCATCTCGCCGTCGATCCCGGGCACGCGGCGAACGCGCTGATCGTCGATCTCGACAAGGCGGCGCGGGGAGCGGACGGGGCCGTGCATTTCTCCACCGATTTCTGCCTCCTCCAGCCCGCCGACCCGGCGAAGGCAAACCGGCGTCTCCTGTTTGAAGTCCTCAATCGGGGGCGCAAACTCGTGCCGCGCATATTCAATCACGCCGCCCCGACGCCCGCCCCAACCGAGGCCATCGACCCCGGCGACGGTTTTTTGCTGCGCCGTGGGTGGACAATTGCATGGTGCGGCTGGCAGTGGGATGTCATCCGCAGCCCCGCGCTGATGGGTCTCGACACGCCCGAGGCGGTGGACGCGACGGGCCAACCGATCACCGGGCAGATCAGCCTCCAGTTCCAGCCAAATGCGCGGAGTGACAACAAACTGCTCGCGGACCGCATCCACCAGCCGTATCCGGCTGCTGATCTAAACGACCCGGACGCGACGCTGACCGTCCGCGACTGGCCCGACGGCCCGCGCACAACAATTCCGCGCGATCAATGGCGGTTCGCGCGCGGCGGCAAGGACCCCGCACCGAACGCGACGCACATCTGGCTCGGTGGGGAGTTCAAGCCGGGCAAGGTCTACGAAATCGTCTACCGCACGAGCCGTTGCCCGGTCGTCGGGACGGGACTGCTCGCGATGCGGGACACCGTCGCCTTCCTCCGTCACAGCGACGCGGCGGACAACCCCTGCGTGGGGCGCATCGACCGGGCGTACGCCTTCGGGATGTCGCAGAGTGGGCGGTTCCTGCGGCACTTCCTCCACCTCGGGCTGAATGTGGATGAGGCGGGGCGACAAGTTTTCGATGGCGTTCACATGCACGTCGCGGGGGCGCGGCGCGGCGAGTTCAATCACCGATTTGCCCAGCCCTCCGAGATGCACGCGCAAATCTTCGGCCACCTGATGCCCTTCACCGACGACGACCAGACCGACCCGCGCACGGGCGCGACGGAAGGCCTGCTCCGCCGCCAGCGCGCCCTCGGCGGCGTGCCGAAGCGGATCACGACGAACACCGCCGCCGAATACTGGCGCGGCGACTGCTCGCTGATCCATACGGATATCGACGGCACACGCGATGTCGAGCCGCCGGAGGACGCGCGCGTCTACCTCCTTGCCAGCACGCAGCACGGCCTCGGCACGGTGCCGCTCGTCGACACGGATGCGAACACCGGCGCGCGGGGTGCGCACGGCTTCAACGCGGTGGACTACGCGCCCCTGCTCCGCGCCGCCCTCGTCAACCTCGACCGCTGGGTGACGGATGGCACGCCGCCGCCACCGAGCGTCTTCCCCCGCCTCGCCGATGGCACCGCCGTCCGCGCGGCAGCGGCCCTCGACACCTATCGCGCGCTACCGGGCGTCACCATGCCGGACCCTGACCTCATGCCAACGATTCATCGCGTCGATGTTGGGCCGCAGGCGGCGCACGGCATCGGGCGTTACCCAGCGATTGTGGGCGATATCTACCCTGCGTACGTCTCGGCGGTGGACGCGGACGGCAACGAGACCAGTGGCGTGCGGATGCCGGATGTCAGCGCGCCCGTCGCGACGTACACCGGCTGGAACCCGCGCCATCCGACGACGGGTGGCCCCGGCCAGATCATCCCGATGGAAGGCGCGACCTTCCCGCTCGCCCGCACCGCCGAGGAACGGCAGCAGACCGGCGACCCGCGCCCCTCGGTCGCCGAGCGCTACCACGACCGCGCCGACTACCTCACCCATGTCCGCGCCGCTGCGGACACGCTCGTGACTGGTGGCTATCTGCTCGCGGAGGACGTTCCCCTTGCCCTCGACATCGCCGCCGAGCGGTACGACGCCTTCGCAAAACCGTGAATCATGAACCGCAAGAAACCAATGGGACCGCAAATACTGCCCAGAGGGCACCCGAAAGGGACGCAAAGAACGCAAAGAGGGAGAAGAAGAATTGATGAATTTCTCTGTGTTCTCTGCGTCTCTGCGTCCTCTGCGTCGATTCGGTTTGGTCCCGTGGTGTCCTGGTGATCCGTGGAATAATCGCGCACCTTCCGTCTTTCTGGTGAGCGGTGTCGCACATCATGGGGGAGGATAAGGGTGCATATAGTAGCGGTAATCGGGGGGGCGTTCCTGGTCCTGATCGTCCTCTGGGACGCTTTCGAGACGATTATTCTGCCCCGGCGGGTCAACCGGCGGATTCGCATCACCGTGCTCTTTTATCGCTACACATGGAAGCTCTGGTCGTTCCTGCCCCGGCACCGATCGCGCCAGTCGGACACGTACCTCAGCCTCTACGGACCACTCTCATTGCTCCTGCTGCTTGTCGTCTGGGCCGGGGGGCTGATCGTGGGCTTCGCCATCCTCCAATGGGGATGCGGGTCGCACGTCGTCAGGCCGGACGGCACGCACAGCCTCGGCACGGATTTCTACATGAGCGGCACGACATTCTTCACGCTCGGCCTGGGCGATGTGACGCCGCAGACGACGCTCGCGCGGGCGATCACGATCATCGAGTCAGGGACAGGTTTCGGCTTCCTCGGCCTCGTCATCACCTACGTGCCGATCTTCTACCAGACGTTCTCGCGGCGTGAGGTGACGATCTCACTCCTCGACGCGCGGGCGGGGTCGCCGCCGCGCGCCGTGGAACTCGTGCGCCGCATCGGGGAGCACAACGACGGCGAGTCGCTCACCCCGCTGCTGCGCGACTGGGAACGGTGGTGCGCCGAACTGCTCGAAAGCCACCTCTCGTACCCCCAACTCGCCTATTTCCACTCGCAACACGACAATCAGTCGTGGCTGGCGGCCCTGACACTGATGCTGGACGTCTGCTCCCTCATCATCGTCGGTGTGGACGGCACGCCCGTCGGCCCGGCACGGCTCACATTCGCGATGGGGCGCCACGCGATCGTCGATATCTGCCAGTACCTGAACGCGCCGCCGGTCAAACCCGCGCGGAGCCGCCTGCCGCCGCACGATCTCGCTGCGTTGCGCACCATCCTCGCCGCCGATGGCATCCCGCTCCGCGCGGGTGAAGACGCCGATGCCCGCCTGCAGGAATTGCGCCACCGCTACGAACCCTTCGTCAACGGCGCGGCGCAGCGGTTGCTCTTCACGCTCCCACCGTGGATGCCCGATCCCGACGCGCGCGACAATTGGGAAACAACCGCGTGGGATGACGTTCTTTAAGGAGCGAGGAGCGAGGAGATCATGTGGGCAATAGAGGTTTGCAAACCTTGTTTAGACCGTCGGGGTGCGCTAAACTAAAGCCGGGTTTACCAACTAGGTTTATCGCGTCAGGATGGGATACACTCATAATTAACGACATGGCTGCTGGCTACTGAGGAGGAATAATGGAACGCGCATTCGTTGCCGGGATCAAGCCACCCAAGCAGCGGTCGGGTCCGGTGTGGTGGTGGGTCTTCCGCGAGAATACTCTACTGGTACGGGAGACGGAGACGGGGGCCGACCTGCCAGAGGCCGAAGACCTCGCGACGCTCGGCATCACGCCCGTACGACGGCAATACCTCGGCACGCTCGATGGGCAGGATTGCTTCGCTGTGGAGGTCGAGAAGGGCGCCGAATCGCCGCCGGATCTGCATTTCGAGGGGCTGCGCACGCTCTATGGGCGGTTGGCGGACGACTTCTTCTTCCTCGCCGGGCGAGCCGTGCAGATCATCGCGTGGGACCGGACGCACCGGTTCTGCGGCCACTGCGGGGCGCGCACGGTTTACCACGCCGTTGACCGCGCGACGCAATGCCCGGAGTGCGGCCTCGTCAACTACCCGCGCATCGCCCCGGCGGTGATCGTCGCCGTCGAGCGGGGCGACGAACTGCTGTTGGCGCGCAACGCAAACTTCCCCGCCGCCTTCTACAGCGTGCTTGCGGGTTTCGTCGAGACAGGCGAATCGCTCGAAGAAACGGTGCGGCGGGAGTTGCGCGAAGAGGTCAGCATCGAGGTGAAGGACATCACGTACTTCGGTAGCCAGTCGTGGCCCTTCCCGAACTCGCTCATGGTTGGCTTCACCGCCACGTACGACAGCGGCGAGATTTGTGTCGATCCGACCGAGGTCGCGGAAGCGGCATGGTTCCGCTGCGATGCCCTGCCGCGCATCCCCCCAAGCATCAGCATCGCCCGCAGATTGATTGACGCCTTCATTGAAAAGCACGGTGGCACGACGGGGGATTAGCCACAGAGACACAGAGACACAGAGGGAGAAGAGAAGAGAAGACAAACATGCATCCTCTTCCCGATTTCTCTGCGTCCTCTGTGTCTCTGTGGCGAGAGAAAGGACGATGCGATGAGCGCGACAACGCAGCCGGAGCGCGTCTGGTATTCGCCCGCCGTTCGGGCGCTCATCGCGCAACTCGGCATCGACCCCGTGGCTGTTACCGGTACGGGCCGCGATGGGCGCGTCACCCTCGATGACATGCTTCGAGCGAGCAACGAGACAAGAAGCCAGAAGCCAGGAGCCGGCCAGGGAGTCTCTCAGCCCTCTGGAGACCTCATCCCGATTTCACGCATCCGGCGCATGACGGCGGAGAATTTGATGCGCACCATCCGCGAGGCGCCGATGGAGCGGGTGTACACCACCGTGGACTGGACCGCGCTGATCGGCGCGCGGGCGGCGATGCGCGCGGCGTTCGAGGCGGAGCATGGCGTGCCGCTGACGTACATG
>JBBSII010000412.1:0-4706 GCA_038232175.1 Thermomicrobiales bacterium | reverse complement strand
TGAAACAGCCCTGATCCACCCTGAACCCCGAACCCCGAACCGCACCTACAGCGTCGCCTTCGGTGGCGCGTTGACGACGAAGGGGGCGGAGCCTTGCCGCGCGTTCGCGCCGCTCTCCTGCACCACGAAGGCCCACGGGCCGACGAGTTGCTCGGCATTGAGGGATTTCGGGATCAGCGTCTGCTGGAGCGTGCCGTGGTCGCTCGCGGCCTGCGTGCGTGCGCCGTTGAGGTTGTACGCGATGCCGGTCGGGCCGCTGACCCAGAGGCTGACCGTATCGCCCGGTGTGAGGCCGGAAGCGTAGAGCGTGTACGTCGTGAGCGTGTCGCCGGCGCCGGGAAGCGCCTGCACGATCAGGCCGTTCGCCGGGGGCGCGGCGAGCGTGAACGTGCCGGGCCGCGTCTGGTTGCTCTTCGTGCCGATCAGGTTCGCCTTGTACGCACCGGGCGGGAAGTCCGGCATGGATGTTTCGAGGAACGCGCGCGTGATGCCCGTCGTGCCCGCCGTGCCGCCCGGCTTCTCGACGGTGTGCCCGTCCGGGTAGGTGAGGCGCAGGACGACGGCCTCATCCGCCGTGAAGCCGGGCGCGGAGAAGAGCAGCAGCGACCCCGTCGCGCCGGTGCTCGGCTCGACCGTCGTCACGGGCGGCGGCTCGGCGGCGGGGCCGTACCGCCAGCGGGCGTACGCCGCGCCGACGTTGCCCATCTCCACCTTGAAGCCGTCCGGGTTCGTCGGGGTGTATGTCAGGACGCGCCGCTCGAACGCCTGCATCAGCACGTCGCGCGATTTGCCGCCGACAATTGCTTTCGTCCAGTACGGCTCGGTGATCGGCAGCCCGACCGCAAAAAAGGGCGGGTCGAAGAGTTTCGCCATCGTTGTTTTGCCATCCGGCCCGAGCACCGGCCCCTGCTGGGTCAGGAACGCCCAGAAGGGCGCGGCGATGTTGTGCTTCGTTTCGGGAACGTAGTAGCCGTAGGTCGTCGGGTCGGTAATGCCGGAAACGGGGCTGACCACGCCGGCGGTGTTGATCGCTCCATTGACGGGCGTGCCCGTGCGATCCGGGGCGGCGTTGACGCCGGGGGTGAGCGAGGCGACCTTCGCGAGTGTGCCGTACGTCGGGGACGGGTTGTTCATCGGGTCCCCGGCGACGGGCACGCCCGCCGGTACGTACGGCTCCACCTGCGTGTCGCCGAGTTGAATCTGGCCGCTGACCATCTCGCGCACGAGCAGGCCCGCCGTCACACGCCCCTTCTGCGGCGTCGTTAACTCCATCCGCGCCTTCTCGAAGTACTGCACCGTCCGCAGGCCGCCTTCGAGGTCGCGGTACGGCTCGGTGTGCGGAAGTTTTGGGCCATCGGGCGCGATAAAGAGCGCGGGGCCCCAGATGAATGTCCGCGTCGCCGCGCCCTGCTCGACCGGGGAGTCCGTGCGTCCCCAGACCGGTTGAAAGGCGGGGTCGAGGAAATCTGGCTGGGCACGAACGCCAGTCGCGAGCAGCAACGAGCCGCCAAGCAGGCTCAGGATGATGGCCACATGCCAGCGACGATAATTCCCACGAGTTCGCACGCCGCGCTCCTCCTTCACCATCGGGCGCAGTATACACGCTTCTTGCATTCGCATCGCTCGCCGTTGTAGATCACCACTTGCCACTCCGGGCGATCACGATGATAACGCACCGATCACGCAGGGAGAGACGCGGTATGCGCACGGTGGGTTCCAAAGGAGGAGCGTCATTGCGCGTCGCAGGTTATCGAGTGAAATCGAAATCGGTCCGCCTGTTCATCAGGCTGCTGCGCGACCGAACGACCGAGCCGCGACCACAAGCGAGAGCACGGCCAGCACGGCGGTGATGAGAATGCCCTTCACCACGCTCGCGTCGCCGAGATGGTTGTTGAAGATCGCGCGCGCCGCATCCACGGCATAGGCGAGCGGATTGACGGCGGCGATGTGACGCAACCAGCTCGGGGCCAGACTGAGCGGTAGCAGCACCCCGGAGAGCAGGAGCAGGGGCAGCGTGGCCGTCGTCAGCACCGGGGCGAGCGCGTCCTCGCTCTTCAGCGCCAGCGCGAGCGCGTACGAGCACGACGCCATCAGGAGGCCGATCAGGGCGATCAGGCCAAGCACGACGAGCAGCCCCACCGGGTGGATGTCCAGCCCGAAGGGCAGCGAGAGCACGATCAGGAGCAGGGACTGGACGAGGATAATCAGGACATCGCGCAGCGCCCGACCGAGCAGCATCGCCAGCCTGCTCACCGGGGTGACTTGCAGGCGCTCGATCACGCCGTAGCGCAACTCCGCGATCAGGCTGAAGCCGACGAACGCCGCGCCGAAGAGGCCGAGTTGAATGAGCAGCCCCGGCACGAAGACGTTGTACGCCCCGCCCGCCGGGAAGCCGGGCGCGGTGATGACAGACTTGAGCAGCGGCGCGAACAGGAGCAGGTAGAGGAGCGGCTGGATCACCCCGATCACCGCCCACGCCGGGTTGCCGAGGGTCAGGCCGAGGTTGCGCTGGAAGACGAGCCACGTATCACGCAGGGTTCTCATCGGTGGGTCCTTTCTTCACAAGTGAAATTATGCCGCCTGCTCGCGGAGCGAACGGCCGGTCTGGCGCAGGAAGACATCGTCGAGGCTGGGCCGCGTGAGAGAGATCGTCCGCAGTTCCATCCCCGCGTCGTCCAGCAGGCGGAGGATTGTCGGCATGGCGGTTTCGCCGCGATCGACATAGAGGCGGATCGTCTCTTCGTCGGTGTCCGAATCCCGGACGAACGACTGCCGACCGAGCAGCGTGAGCGCGGCCCCTGGATCGTTGACACCGAGCGTGACGATATCGCCGGCGATCTGCCGCTTCAGTTGGTCGGGCGTCCCCTCGGCGACGATGCGCCCGTGGTCGATGATCGCGAGGTGATCGCAGAGCGCGTCCGCCTCTTCGAGGTAGTGGGTCGTGAGGAAGACGGTCGTGCCGTTGTCGCGCAGCCGCCGCACCTCGTCCCAGAGGTGGGCGCGGCTCTGCGGGTCGAGGCCGGTCGTCGGCTCGTCGAGGAAGAGCATTCGCGGCTCGTGGATGATGCCGAGGCCGATGTCGAGGCGGCGGCGCTGCCCGCCCGAGTAGGTGCCGCCGCGCCGGTCGGCGGCGTCGCCGAGTTCGAGCGTCGCGAGCAGTTCTGCCGCGCGCCGCTTCGCCGTCGCCGCGCTCATGCCGTAGAGGCGGCCCTGGAAGACGAGTTCGGCGCGGCCGGTGATGGCGGGGGCGGTGCCGCCCCGCTGGCCGACGTAGCCGATCCGCTCGCGCACCCGCTGCGGCTCGCGGCGCAGGTCGCACCCGGCCACCGTCGCGTCGCCCCCGGTCGGCGGCAGCAGGGTCGCCAGCATCCGCAGCGTGGTCGTCTTGCCCGCGCCGTTCGGGCCGAGGAAGCCGAAAATTTCACCCGCCTCGACGCGGAGATCAACACCGGCGACCGCCTCGACATCGCCCCGGCGGGAGGTGAAGGTGCGGCGCAGGCCGCGCGTCTCGATCATCGCGCCCGTCGCGGTCGGGTGGTCGGTATGAACAGCCAGAGAAGTAGCCATGAATGTAACGCTCCTTTCAAAAGATGAATTGGTCGCTGCCGCGTTGGCAGGGGTGGTCAAGCGGGTGCAGCCCGGCTATCATTCGGAGGTGGGCCTTGAGTGCCGGGTGTCGCTCCGCGAGACCGATTCGAGGATCATCGCCTCGGTGGGGTGTTCCCGCACCCTGCCGAGGCATTGCTTTTACTGCACCGGTTCGCCTCCGTTCTCGCCGTGCGTCGCCGCGCTCATTGTCGTGGTGGGTTCCGGGTTCATGTCGTCGCGCGGAGCCACGCTACTCATGCTCGCGATGAATGTGGGCCATGTCAGCGTTCCCGCCTCGATCTCACGAATGATCGCGCGAACCCACTGCAACTCCGCCTCCCGCTGCGCGAGCGCAAACTCCGTCTCGATCAGGAAGAGCCGGGGCACGCCCAGCCGCTCTGCGACGCTACTTATCCGGAATCGCATCTCGTCAATCTCCGCTTCGAGACTACGGGCGCGTTCCTCGAACAGCGCGATCACCTCCGGGGGCCGGATGTGCGCGAGGAAGGTCAGCCCGGCGGTGAACTGGGCGTACTCGTGCACTGGCTTGCGGAGCAGTTCGCGTAGCCAACCATCGAACTTCGCCCGCCCCGCCTCGGTGAGCGCGTAGATCGTCCGCTCCGGGCGCTTCCCCTCGCGCCGCGTCTCCTGCGGCACGATCAGTCCGTCGCGCTGAAGCGCCTCGACCACGGTGTAGAGCGAGCCGCGCTTGAGGTTGATGCTCTCCGTGATGCCCCGCGCCCGCATCAGGAAATCCATCTCGTACGGATGCGTCGGCCGCTCGGCCAGCAGCGCCAGCACCGCCAGCGCGAGTGGATTGGAGATTTTCCGGCTTGCCATCGTCACCTCATTGAACATGCCACGCTACTCGTCGCCTACTAGTTGTTCACGACTATACGTAAACGACCAGCCATTGTCAACTATATGGAGAACGCACCTCTCTACCTTACCGTGCGCGTCAGAAGGTTTACTACGAGGTCGGCACAGATTGAGGAAACGATGTTAATATTATATCTCTTGACATACGTAACAAAAATGTTACTTTGACTCGGTGGAAGAGAAGCGGCACATCATCGTCTACTACGCAACCGTGTCAGGCCGTAAACCTGTTCGCGAAT
>JBBSII010000411.1:0-4716 GCA_038232175.1 Thermomicrobiales bacterium | reverse complement strand
CGTCGTGCAGGCCTGGAAGTGCAGCGTCGCCGTGATCGTCACATCCTCGCGCTGCTCAGTGAAGGTGAGCGCGGTCGTCAGCGTCACGGTCCCCTCGTACACGGGCAGTTCCTCGTCCAGCCACTCCGTACGAAGCGGGTGCGAGGCCGGATACCGCACTGGCTCAACATTCACCGTCTCCGGTGCGTCGATGGTGAGCGTCGTCGGCACATATCCCTCCGACAGCGGCTGGCCGTAGATGTGGACGCCGGGTGCAGTCTGGATCTTCAGGCGCAGGCCGATCCGCTCCCCGCGCACGAACGCGCCCGCGTCCATCGCGGCGACGGCGACGAGCGTCTCGGTTGCTTGTCGATCCTGCGGGCCGTCGCCGGGGTCGGTCAGCCCGAGTTGCTCGCGCAGGGTGGTCGCGGCGGCGTCGCGCGTGCGATGCCCCGCGTGGAAGACTTTGCTCTCGACGCGGCCATCCGCCCTGATGACGTAGGTGCCGGGGTAGGGGATGCCGTAATGCTCGTTCGTCGGCTCGACGGTCGTATTGAGGATGCCGAGTTGTTTGATGAAGGCGCTACCCTCATCGGAGAGGAGCGGGTACGTAATACCGCGCGCCGTGGCGAAGGCGGCGAGCACGGAGGGGGGATCATAACTGAAGGCGAAGGGGACGATGCCGTTCGCGTCAAGCGCGGGCAGGTTCGCTTGCAACTCCACGAGTTGCGCCTTGCAGAAGGGTCACCACGACGCACTGCGCACGATGACGACCATCGCGCGCTTGCCGCCGCGCGCGGCGGCGAAGTTGACGGGCTGCCCGTGCTGGTCTGTCAGGGTGAAATCGGGAAATCGGTCGCCAATCGCGGGGCCGGTCGGGAAGTCCACGGCGGTTGGCGCGGTCGGTGCGGTCATTGTCCCCATCCTTGTTGCGCGGCGATGACGCGACACGGCGCGCATCGACCGATCATTGTTCCACTACATCATCCGAACGGGTACGGCGCGGCATTATTCCTCTGGGCCAAACGAACGAACCGCAGAGACGCAGAGAAGAGACAGAGAACGCAGAAAGGAAAAAGAATCTGCGGTTCGTTGGCTTCCTTAATTGACACGAGAAGCCAAGGGGGAGTAGTAGCGAGTAACGAGTGACAAGTGGCAAGGCGCAACGCTCCCGTTCTCGTTACTCGTTACTTGCAACTTGTTACTTGTTACTCGTTACTCTGTCTGCGCCCCGCGCAGTTTCCGGGCGCGGAGGCCGTGGATGTAGCAGGCGTGATGCAGCCGCTCGGAGAGCGGGATGCCCGTCGCGGCGACATCCCAGTGGGCGAGGATGCAGCCATTGACGACGCGGATGCCCGCTGTCTGGTAAATCGCGTGCTCGGCGTTGTCGAACCCGTTGATGATCGGCCCGAACATCCGCCAGAGCACGGGCGCGCCGGTCTGTACCATCTCGTTCGCGAGGGTGTTCGCCAGATGGCTCGGCAGGAAGGAGACGACGCAATCGACCGGATGCGGCGCGGTGGCGAGCGAGGGGTAGCACGGGTCGCCGCCGACTGTCGCGCGGTCCGGGCAGATGGGGATGACATCGAGGTCCCACTCGCGGCGCATCACCGCGTACGCCTTGAACGCCTCGTACGGCGGCTTGCGGAGGATGCGGTAGAAGTCCTGATCCGCCCCGTTGTCATCGTCCGCGCCATCCTCCAGCCCGAACTCCCGCCCGAGGGCGTAGACGGCGTAGCGCATCTCGGTTGTCAGGCCGTCACGAATCTCCACGCGCGCTCCGATCAAAGGACTGAGGACTAAGAGAAGTGCTGAGTGCTGAGTGCTGAGTACGAGTGTGAGCGTTTCTCCTCCCCTCTCCATCGCCGGACTAGCCTGATGACTACGATGGCCTCAGGGCGATGGAGAGGGGCCGGGGGTGAGGTTTTGTACCTCAGTCCCTACCGGAGTGTACCATCGGGGAGGGAGAATGGATTGATCGGTGGGTGATGGAGGGCTGCTATACTGCACGCCAGTTGACGGGAGACGATGAGCGTACGTCGAGGAGGGGAAACGATGGAACTGAAATTAGCGTCCGCGATGGGCCGGTTGGGGACGGAGACGGCGTTCGAGGTACTCGCGAAGGCGCGGGCGCTGGAGGCGCAGGGGCGGTCGGTCATCCATCTGGAGATCGGGGAGCCGGACTTCGACACCCCCGCGCACATCGTTGAGGCGGCGAAGAAGGCGCTGGACGATGGGTACACGCACTATGGCCCGGCGGCGGGCCTGCCTGAACTGCGGGAGGCGATCGCGCATGAGATCGCGACGAGCCGTGGCATCGCCGTCCACCCCGATCAGGTCGTCGTGACGCCGGGCGGCAAGCCGGTGATGTTCTACGCGATTCTCGCCCTCTGCGAGGCGGGCGACGAGGTGATCTACCAGAACCCCGGATTCCCGATCTACGAGTCGATGATCAACTTCGTCGGCGCGAAGGCCGTGCCGCTGCCGCTCCTGGAGGAGAAGGGCTTCGCCTTCAGCCTGGACGACCTCCGGGCGCGCATCACGCCGCGCACGAAGATGCTCGTCATCAACTCCCCCGCGAACCCGACGGGCGGCATCATCCCGCGTGAGGACCTGAAGGCTATCGCCGAACTCGCCGTCGCGCACAACTTCTGGGTGCTGACGGACGAGATTTACTGCCGCTTGCAGTACGAGGGCGCGCACGCCTCCATCGCGGCGGAACCGGGCATGGCCGATCGCACGATCATCCTCGACGGCTTCTCCAAGACGTACGCGATGACGGGTTGGCGGATGGGCTACGGTGTCATGCCGCTCAACCTCGCGCCGAGCATCGTCAAGTTGATGGTCAACTCGAACTCCTGCACCGCGTCGTTCACGCAGCGCGCAGGCGTCGCAGCGATCACCGGGCCGCAGGACGCGGTGGACGCGATGCGCGCCGAGTTCCGGCTGCGGCGGGACGCGGTCGTCGCGGCCCTGAACGCGATCCCCGGTGTCCGCTGCGAATTGCCGAAGGGTGCGTTCTACGCCTTCCCGAACATCAGCGGCACTGGCCTGAGCGAGCGGGAGATGGCGGACCGACTTTTGCAGGAGGCGGGCGTCGCCACCCTTGCGGGCACGTCCTTCGGCGCGTACGGCGCGGGCTACTTGCGCATGTCGTACGCGAACGCGATGGAGAACCTGATGGAGGCGACCCGCCGCATTGGGCAGTTCGTCGAAAGCCTCGCGCCCGTCCCGGCGGACTGAGAGAGGAGTAACGAGTAACAAGCAGTGAGAGAGAAACATCCCGCTCGTTTTGTGCTGCCATTGTGAGGACAAGCGTGGACACGATTTTTGAACTCTGGGATGTAGACGAGGCATATCCCCTCAATACCTACTCCGCAATTTTCGATGCGCTGGCGGTCGTCGCGGCAACGGTGAGCAAATACGGCGAGCGAGCGGTCGAGACGTGGGGGCTTTTCCGCTCCACGCCCACCGGCGAAATCACGGAGATCGTCGCCGAAGGGGTGAATCTCGCCCGATTGGCGATGGGGAAGCAGAACGCAGAATATGCCGTTACCGATTGACACATCCCCCGTTTTCTCTGGCGAACGCCAGTAACGCCGTACGAGTGCTGAATGCTGAGCGCTGAGTTTGCAACAATGATCGCGATCACCATCGACTCGTTTGGGCAGGGTGGGCTGCTTTTCATCGCTTTTGGGGTGCTGTTCGCAGGGATTGGGGTCGTGCGGATCGTTCAGCAGCGGCGATTTATCGCGCGGGCGACGCGGGCGGGCGGCACCGTTCTCGCGCTCCAGGAGCGCGAAAGCGCCTCGACCGATGGCCCGAGCACGCTGCTCTTTCCCGTTGTGCGCTTCCAGACAGCGGCGGGGGAGGAGATCGTCTTTGAGTCGGCGGTCGGCGCGCGTCCGTCGCCCTTTCGCGTCGGGCGTCCTGCCACCGTTGCCTATGACCCGCACAACCCGCACGATGCCCGCATCGCGACCGGCTGCTTCCTCTACGGTGTCAGCGTCGTCTTCATCGCGCTCGGCGTCTTCTTCGTGTTGATGGGCGCATTCTTCGTCGTTATCCAGCGGTTCATTGACCAACTGCCGTGATCGCACGGAGTGGCCGACGCGCCGTGCGACACCTAGAAGGAAGGGTTTGATGATGGAACACGCAACGTCCGGGGGGCGGCTGGCGGGGAAATGGGCGCTCGTCACGGGGAGCACGAAGGGCCTTGGGCAGACAACGGCGGAGTGGCTCGCGCAGGAGGGCGCGAACATCATCGTGCACGGCATGGAGGAGGACCTCATTCAGCCCGCCGTCGCGATCATGCGGCGGCATGGCGTTGAGGCATGGGGGATGGCGGCGGACCTCTCGCGCCTCGACGAGATGGAACGGCTCGCGACGACGACACTCGTGCGGGCGCCGCACCTCGACATCCTCGTCAACAACGCGGGCGGCTCGCGCGGGCGGCGCGGCAACTTCTGGGATGTCCCCGCCGACGACGCGGAGTGGACGATGAACGCGAACTGGCGGGCGACGTTCGTCCTCAGTCAGCACGCGGCGCGGCACATGATGACGCGCGGTATCCGGGGCCGCATCGTCAACGTCTCGACGATCGGCGCGCACTACAACCACCGGGACGCGCTCGTCTACAACGCGGCGAAGGCGGCGATCGAGGCGACGACGCGCAACATGGCGTACGAACTCGGGCCGCACGGCATCTCCGTCAACTGCGTCGCGCCGGGGATGATG
>JBBSII010000410.1:0-4722 GCA_038232175.1 Thermomicrobiales bacterium | reverse complement strand
GGCTCGATGGGATAAGGACGCGGCGACCGACGCTTTTTCACGGCCTCGAGGGACCACGGGGGCTGCGGTCTACCGCGCCAACGGGTGGCAGTGTGCCACATACTGAAGATACAAGGGGGACCAATGGACTTGCACTCGCCATTCAGCGCCCGCTCGCGGCGAATCACGCGGGCATCGTACCGGCGTCGGCGCGCGTCGCACCCGCCGGAGCGGCGGTACGACCGCCCGGACATTGCGCTCTACGTCGATGAGGCGGTGACGCGCCAGATCGTCGATGACCTCGCCGAGGAGGTGCGCGAGATGCGCGACCGGATGATGAGTTTCCTCTTCGTCATCGCCGGGAGCGTCCTGCTCGACGTGCTGACGCGGATGCGGGGAGGCTGACGATGGAAGCGGCACTCAGTCTCGATGCAGCCTCGAACCGTGCGCTGCGCTGGCTCCTGCGGGACATTGGCGCATTCTCGCGCACCGTCTGGCCGGAGACGGCGCTGCGCCCGTACCAGCTGACACCGGCGCGGGCCATCATTCATTCCGCACTCGTGGGGGACGGCGCGTCGTACGTGGTCGTCTTCGCGCGGCAATCGGGGAAGGACGAACTGCTGGCGCAGGTGATCGCCTTTCTCCTGATCCGGCGGCAGCGGCGCGGCGGGGAGATCGTCGTCGCCGCGCCGTCGCTCACGCCGCAGGGGCAGATCACGCTGCACCGGATCGCGGATCGGCTCGCGTCGGCCCAATGCTTCGCGCCAGCGGTGGAGACCGAGGGCGGGAGCATCCTGCGGGTCGGGCAGGCGTCGGTGCGGTTCGTCTCGGCGGGGCCGCTGGCCCAGGCACGCGGTGCGACCGCCTCCTTGCTCCTCGTGGCGAACGAGGCGCAGGACATCGAGCCGCAGCGGTGGGACGCCGTCTTCGACCCGATGGGCGCGAGCACGAACGCCACCACCGTCTTCACTGGCACCGTCTGGACCCGCGACACGCTGCTCGCGCGGGAAATGGCCGTTGCGCGGCAAGGACTGAGGACCGAGGACCGAGGACTTAGCGGGGAATCAGAAGGCTTAGTCCTCAGTCCTGAGTCCTTAGTCCTCTTTGAAGCCGATTGGCGCGTAGTGGCGCGGGAGGTGCCCGCGTACGGGGCGCGCGTGCGACGGCGCATGGCGCAACTCGGCGCGGATCACCCGTTCATCCGCACCGAGTACTGCCTCCAACCGCTCGACGATGCCGGGATGCTCTTCGACGCGGCGCGGCAGGCGCAGATGCACGGCACCCACCCGCGCCAGCGCCGCGCGACGCCGAACAGCAACGTGCAGTACGCGCTCCTGCTCGATGTCGCGGGGGCGACGGAGGAAGCGGGCGAACATGTGAGCGGCGCGACGCATCACGCCGCTGCACCGCACGCGACCCGGCGCGACAGCACCGCGCTGACCGTTGTGGAGGTCGTGCCACCGGACGCGAGCGCGCGAACGCTCGTTCCCCGGCGGTGGCAGCCGCAATTGCCGGTCTACCGCGTGGTAGATCGCCGCGTCTGGACGGGCGTCAACCACGTCACACTCGCGGAGGAGATCGCCGATCTCGCCCGGCGTGTCTGGGCAACGCGCACCTGCGCGCACCTCATCGTGGATGCGACGGGCATCGGGCACGGGTTGGCGGCGATGCTCCATGCGTCGTTGCCACCAGGGACGGTGACGCCCTTCATCTTCACCGCCGCGAGCAAGAGCGACCTCGGCTGGCGACTGCTCGCCGCGATCGCGGCGGGGCGGTACCAGGAGTACATCGACGACCATGCGGAGGAGACCCGCTGGTTCTGGCAGCAGGTTGCCGCCTGCACCTTCACCGTCCGCACCGGCGTCTCCCGCCAGATGGCGTGGAGCGTGCCGGACGCCGAGACACATGACGACCTCCTGATGAGCGCGGCCCTCATCGGCCTCCTCGATGACCACGACTTCCGGCCCCGCATCGCCATGGGAAGTGCTGAGCGCTGAGTGCTGAGGGGTTTGTGCCCTTCTCGGCACTCAGCACTCAGCACTCAGTACTCAGCGCTCAGTACTCAGAAAGGGGGTGATCGCATCATGTAGTCGGTGTGTGAACAGACCAGAGGAGATAGACAAGTGTGGGGGCGGTGCGAGCCGCCCCTTCGTGTGCGGGACGAAAGGAGCAAGGGCAATGAACGAAATCATGGTCGCGGAGGCGCAGGCGTCGCCGTCGCGGGTGACGGAGATTGGCGGCGGTGCGACGGCGGACGCGGGGACGGGTGGGGCGGCGCGGTACACCGTGCTCGGTGACGCCGAGCGGGAGACGCTCCGCGCCACGCTCGCGGCGTCCCACCCCGACGTGATCCCCGAACTGATCGGTGGCGAGACGGTCGGTGAGATCGTGGCGAGCCTCGAAACCGCGCGGGCGGCGTACCGGCGCACCATCGAGCGAACGCAGGCTGCCACCCCAGTCGCCGCCGGTGGCGGTGGCCGCCCCGTCGCGGTCGATGTCACGAAACTCTCACCCCTCGCGAAGATCGCGATGGGACTGAAGCAGCAATAACGAGTAGCGAGTAGCGAGTAACGAGTAACGAGTTGGGATGACCCCGCTCGTTACTCGCTACTCCGAAAGGAGCGACAAATGGCGGTGACACTGGCACAGGCGAGTTTGCTGACGAACAGCATGTTGGTGCGGGGCGTAATCGAGACGATTGTCTCGGAATCGGCGGTGCTGAACTACCTCCCGTTCATGGAGGTAGTTGGCTCGTCGCTCGCCTTTCCGCAGGAGACGGCGCTGCCGACGGTGGCGTTCAATGCCGTCGGCGGCACGTGGGCGGAGAGCGCGCCGACCTTTAACCAGCAGACGGAGACGCTGAAAATCCTCGGTGGCGACGCGGACGTGGACAACTACCTCGAACGCTCGTTCACGCAGGAGAACGACATCCAGGCGGTCATGCTGCACGAGAAGGCGAAGGCCGTGGCCTATCAGTTCAATCAGTCATTCTTCATCGGCGACACGGGCACGGACGCGAACTCCTTCGATGGCATCGACAAGCGGATCGCCGCCGCGAGCGCGGCGCAGACATTGACGGCGGGCGCGAATGGCGCGGCGTTGACGATGCCGATGCTCGACCAGTTGATCGACGCGGTGAAACCCGGCAGGCCGGACGTGCTCTTCATGTCGCGCCGGTCGCGCCGGAACCTGAACCAGTTGCGTCGCTCCGCAGGGAACATCCTGCAGTCGCAACTCGACGATTTCGGGCGGATGGTGCTCTGGTACGACGGCATCCCGGTCGAGATCGACGACAACATCCCGGACACCAGGGCCGTGGGGACGAGCGGCAACATCTGCTCGACCGTCTACGCGCTCAAGTTTGGCTGGAACACCGGCGTGATGGGCATTCACTCCGGCGGCATCCAGATCGACCGCATCGGCTCGCTGGAAACCAAAGACGCGAGTCGAAATCGCGTCAAATGGTACTGCTCCATCGCGCTGATGAACCCCATCGGCACGGCGCGGCTGATCGGCGTGAACGGGAGCTAACGAGTAGCCAGTAGCCAGTAGGCAGTAGGCGGTAGTCAGTAGCCGGAAGAGATCGGGTTACTGGCTACTGGCTACCGGCTACTGACTACTGATTCGGAGGTATTCCATGAGTTCCTCACTCCTCTCCGTCGTCACGGCGGGTGTTGGGTCGGCGGCGAGTGCGGCGATTGCCGGGTCGCACCGGGCGGGATGGCACACATCGGACGACGATGTGCGGCTCCAGCGATACCGGCGTTTCCTCGATTTTGACAACGGCAAGCACGATGTCGGGCGGCTCGGATTCGGGCAGGCGCCGGTCGTCGCCAACTACGCGCGGGTCTTTGTCCGCAAAGGTGCGACTTATCTCTTCCCCGAACCCGTCACCGTCGCCGTCGCGCCGCCGGACGAGTCACCGGCGGCGATTGCAGCGGTGGCACGGATCGAGGCGGCGCTGGCGCGGGTGGCGCGCGAGAACGATCTCGCGGTCGCGGACCTCGCGACCGCCGTGGACGCCGGGGTGCTCGGCGACGGCGCGTTCAAGGTGACGTGGGACCGGATGCTCGGCTGCGTGCGCATCGTGCCGGTCGATGTCCAGACGTTATTCGTCGAACCCGCGCTGGATGATGTGCGGCGGGCGCGCGTCGTCCGGCAGGTGCGCCTCCTGCCCCGGTCGGTGGCGTCGTCGCTGTACACCACCACGATGATCATCGGCACGACGGAGGATGTGACGGTTGTTGAGGAGTGGAGCGACGCCACGTACCGCGTGCTGGTGGACGACGCGCCGGTGCACGAGGGGACGAACCCGTACGGCTTCATTCCGTACCTCATCTTCCCGAACACGCCGCGCCCGCGCGAATTCTGGGGCGTCTCGGACCTCGCGGACATCCTCGAAGTGAACCGCGCGCTGGACCGGCGGTTGTCGATCCTCGCGCAGATTCTGGAACTCTCCGGCAACCCCGTGACGGTGCTCGAAAACGTCACCGGCGCGCAGGGCGTCAGTGTCGCGCCCGGTGCGCTCTGGGAGTTGCCGGAGAACTCGCGCGCCTATCTGCTCGATCTGCTCGCGGGCGGCTCCGTGGAGCAGCACCTGCGTTATATCGAGGCGCTGTACCGCATCATGGACGACCTCGCGGAGATGCCGCGCATGAGCTTCGGCGAGGCGGGGCAGGCGCGGAGTGGGATCGCGCTTCAGGTGCAACTACAACCCGTCGTGCAGAAGACGAACCGCAAGCG
>JBBSII010000409.1:0-4731 GCA_038232175.1 Thermomicrobiales bacterium | reverse complement strand
ATGGGCGAGGGGTTCCGGGTCGATCCAACCGTACGGTGCGCACCGTGCGGTCGGCGGGGTGGATGGCAGAGCGGAGTCTCGATGATGTCTCCGGCTGCGCTCTGGTATTCACCGTCGAGGCGAGCGGCTTCCTGCCGCATATGGTGCGGAATCTCGTCGGCTCACTCGTGCTGATCGGCAGTGGCGAGCGAGCAGCGGAATGGATGGAGACGCTGCTTCACGGTCGGGATCGCCGCAGTGCGGCGCCGACCGCCCCGCCCCAGGGGTTAACCCTGTGGCGGGTGACCTACAATGAGGATGCGGAAAAGGTGCCAGCGATCACGATCACGACCGTGGACGCTGGAAGCGTGGGAGAAACGAGCGAATGCCGACACTAACGAGCACAACCTGGTCGCCGAAAGCGGCGGAAGTACACCACGATTGGTTCGTGGTCGACGCCAACGGCCACACATTGGGCCGCCTCGCGACGGTCGTCGCGCATGTCCTGCGCGGGAAGCACAAGGCGACGTTCGCGCAGCACATGGACATGGGTGACTACGTCATCGTGGTTAACGCGGACAAGATCGCCGTCACGGGCAAGAAGCCGCGACAAAAGATCTACTACCGGCACTCGAACTACCCCGGTGGCTTCAAGCAGCCGACGTACGCCGAGGTGATGAAGAAGCACCCGACGCGCATCATCGAGAGCGCCGTGAAGGGGATGCTGCCGAAGAACCGACTCGGCAAGCAGCAGTACATGAAGCTCAAGGTCTACGCCGGCGGGACCCACCCGCACGAGGCGCAGAAGCCGGAGCCGATGGTGATTACGGAGAATGTTGCGCGGGCGGCGGAACGGTTGGCCGCAGTGAGTGGTGAAGGCGCGTAGGAGAGGGAAATCAGTGGTAACCACGCAACTGACAGGTCAGTATCACAACGCCGTTGGCCGACGCAAGAGCGCTATCGCGCGCGTCCGGCTCTACCCCGGCACCGGCGAGATGATCGTCAACGGCAAGGATGGCCGTGAATATTTCGGTGGGCGCGAGTTGCACCAGATCACGATTGGCACGCCGCTCCGCATGACGAACACCACCGATCGCTTCCTCGTGAGCGTTAAGGTCGTTGGTGGCGGCGTCAGTGGGCAGGCCGGGGCGATTCGCCACGGCATCGCCCGCGCGCTCTGCCGGTTCGACCCCGAACTCCGCACGACGCTCAAGAAGGCCGGATTGCTCACGCGCGACGCGCGGGTCAAGGAGCGCAAGAAGGTCGGTCTCAAGCGCGCGCGCAAGGCGCCTCAGTACACCAAGCGCTAATCCGCTTTCGCAGAATCGGAACGCCGCGCTCGAATGGGGCGCGGCGTTTTCTTTTGCTCGTGGATAGACCGGTGGTGGCGGGCTTCAGCCTGCCCCAGACGCACAATGCCCCACGATCCGGCTAGAAATCATTCTCTGCGGGCGACGGCGCGCGGCGGGATGACGGGGTGCGATGTGTCGTGCCATCGTGCGCATCCGCGAAGAGGTTGCGCACAAAGGCAACCGCATTCGCCACGCGCTCCACGCAACGTTTCTCGCTCCACGACGCAACGGCGAGGGGTGAGAGTTCGAGCGTGATCGCGCCGTGATACCCACGGGCATACAACCGCTGGAGCATCAGATCGAGCGGGAGCACGCCGCTCCCCGGCAACTGATGCTCCCGCGTTAGCGAGTTGACCAGACCCGATGCGATGGATGGCGGTTCCTCGCGGCGGTCGCTGAAGTGGATGTTCGCGAGGCGTGGGAAGACAACATCGACGGATGGCACGATGTGCAGCCCGAACGACGCCGCATGCGACGTGTCGAAGACGATGTCGAGATCCCACTCCTCGCACACGCGGTAGAGATTGTGCAGTTTGTCGAGGAAATCGAGTCGTGGCTGCGGCTGCACGGTGCCCCGGTTCTCGACCGCGAGCCGCGCGCCATTCCGCTTCAGGATCGTCGTCACCGCATTGATCGTCTGGAAGAATGCGCGCCCGCGCTCCGTGTGCAGCCCCGGCCCGCCGACCGCGTGCATCACGAGCGTGCGGCATTCCGGCAGCGCCGCCGCGTACTCGGCGGAACGGAG
Source organism: Thermomicrobiales bacterium (assembly GCA_038232175.1). GTDB lineage: Bacteria > Chloroflexota > Chloroflexia > Thermomicrobiales > JALYUS01 > JALYUS01. The sequence goes on along the minus strand of JBBSII010000409.1, from coordinate 2,655 downwards.
CATGTCATCGTGGACGTGCTGCGCAGCGCGGACGAAACGCAAGGGGGGGTGGATGGAGCAGATCGGCACGCCGTGCGCTTCGGCGATGCGGTGGGCGCGCTCCGGGCCTTCCGCGAGCAGTCGCCCGTTGAGCATCACTTCCAGCCCATCCGCGCCCGCACGGCGCGCGATGCTCGCGACATCAGGGAAATTTCGGGGCGTGAGGCTACCGGTCGAAAGAAGAATATCCATCGTTGGTCTGCTCCGGCTCGCGTTGCGGTGGCGCCCCGCGCTCCGCTGTGAGTCGTCGCGCGGTGGCTAATTCGAGTGTAGCATCGCGGTGGCGGTACAACAAGGGTGCGCCTGCCGAAAAAACGACCGACGCCGCCCGATGGCGGGAAAGATGGTCATGCCCGGAGAATGATCCGGGTACTCGTAGACATTGCGGAAGCGGTACGCTATACTGCATCGAATCCCAAAGGGGTACCGGTTGGGCGGCCTACAATTTCATGCCGGATGGAGTGTTGAATGGCGATCGCTGTTGGCGCGCACAAGCGCAGTCGTACGAACGTACGTGGCGTAGTATTCCGTACCCGCTTTCTCGGCTATCTCCTGCTCGCCCCCGCGATGATCTACATCATTGGCCTCGTCGCCGTCCCGTTGTTCTTCGCGCTCAAGTTCAGTCTGACCGATGCGACGGTGAGCAACCTCAGTGGTGAACGGGGCTTTATCGGCCTCGAAAACTTCACCGGCCTCATTCAAGATGGTACATTCCGCGCCGCTCTGCGCAACACCTTCGTCTACTCATTCTTCACGGCGATCTTCACCTCGCTCCTCGGCACGACGCTCGCTTTCATCCTGCTCGCGCAGTTCCGTGGCAAGAAAATTGTGCGCTACCTCGTGCTGCTGCCGTGGACGATCCCCATCGCCCTGACGATTCAGGCGTGGAAATGGATGTTCCACCCGCAGTACAGCGTCCTCAACTGGCTCGGTAAGCACCTCCACATCATCAACGCCCAATACGGTATCCAGTGGCTCGGCCAGCCGACGCCTGCGATGATCTCGGTCATCACGACGAATGTCTGGCGCAACTTCCCGTTCTCCGCCGTCATCCTCCTCGCGGGGCTGACCTCGATCCCGCAGGACATCATCGACGCGGCGAAGATCGACGGCGCGGGCTGGTTCACGCGCTACCGCAAGATTATCGTACCGATGATCGCGCCCATCCTCTTCATCGGCCTGCTCTTCAATCTCGTCTTCAACTTCACCGACCTGACGATCATCTACCTGCTGACGCAGGGCGGCCCCGGCACCTCGACCGAGGTGCTCGCGAGTTACGCCTTCAAAGTCGGCATCAATGCCGGGCAACTCGGGAAAGGCGCGGCGGTGACGCTCTTCCTCTTCCCGCTCATGCTCCTCTTCTCGATATTTTTCCTGCGGCAGTTGCGCAAGAGGGAGATCTAGGATGGCTGTTCGGGAGACCATCGCGCCTATCATCCCGGTGCGCGCGGAACCTCACGTTGTACGCTCCGCGCCCGTTACCCTCGCGACGGTTGCCCGCCGCATCCTGTTCGGCTTCGGCATCATCGTCTTCATCGTCATCGCGATCTTCCCTGTCTACTACATGATCGTCACGACCTTCAAGCAGAACGACGACCTCTATAACCTCAAGCATTTCCCGCTCTGGTTCAACGCGAAGCCGACGATGACGCATGTGCAGTACCTCTTTGAGAAGACGGCGTTTCGGACGTGGCTGGTCAATTCGTACCTGATCGCGCTGGGGACGGTCATCATCACCCTCATCACCGCCGTGCCCGCCGGGTACGCGCTCGCGCGGCTGAATTTGCCGGGGGCGGGACCGCTCTCCATCGGCATTTTCCTCACGTACCTCGTGCCGCCATCCCTGCTCTTCATCCCGCTCTCGCAGGTCGTCTCGCGGCTGCACCTGACGGACACGATCTGGGCGCTGATCATTGTCTACCCGACATTCACGATCCCGTTCTGTACGTGGCTGATGATGGGGTTCTTCAAAACGGTGCCGTTCGAGATCGAGGAGGCGGCGCTGATCGATGGATGCAGCAGGATTCAGGCGATCCGGCGCATCGTGCTCCCGCTGAGCCGGGCGGGCATCCTCTCGATCATGATGTTCGCGTTCACGCTCGCGCTCCAGGACTTCATCTACGCCCTCACGCTGATTTCCACGAAAGAGAGCAAACCCGTCACGCTCGGCGTCGTGACCGATCTGATTCGCGGCGATGTCTTCTACTGGGGTGAGTTGATGGCGGGGGGCATCCTCGCGGGCCTGCCCGTCGCGATCCTCTATAACTTCTTCCTCGACGATTTCATCGCGGGGATCACCGCCGGTGGCGTCAAGTAATCACCCCAGGCGACGTTCGCGCTGTTAATCACGAACCGGGTCTCGCAGCGGAGAGGAGGAACGTGGCAGGGAGAGGCGTAGTAGTAGGAACGAATAACCACCACCGGGAATCGCTGCCGCGCGCGTCCATCGTTCTCGTGTCGCCCGAAGGCGCACGCTCGCGCCTCGGTGGATCGGTTCGGTGGTGTGATTGCCGCGTTGAGGGTTCAACGCGATGGTGACGGGTAGGAGGAGGAAGCAGCAATGGATGAGAAGGACAGCAGCACACGACGCGGACGGCTGACACGCCGTATCTTCCT
>JBBSII010000408.1:0-4733 GCA_038232175.1 Thermomicrobiales bacterium | reverse complement strand
CTGAGTGCTGAGTGCTGAGTGTGGTCTGCCAATGTTACCTCCCAACAATCGACGTACCATGAGAAACCGAACGAGAATGACACACGCCGCACTCAGTACCGAGCACTCAGCACTCAGCACTCAGCACTTCCCTACACGTCCGTCTTGCCGCCCGTGAGCAGGGGCGAGAGGAAGAGCGCGGTCGGCGTGCGCGTCTGGAAGCACTGGCGGATCATCCGGTGCGTCAGAAACTGCAACTCGTCCTCGCGGGAAAGTGTGACATGCGGGATGCCGAGGGCGTCGAGCGCGGGGCGCATCGCGCGGGTAATCGGCATTTGTACCGAATTGAACTCACCGAACACGCCGCGCTCCGAGATGAGCAGCAGCAACGGGAGTTGGTAGGGGACGGCGAGCGAGGCGAGGGCGTTGACGGTGTTACCGAAGCCACTCGACTGCATCAACACGACGGCGCGCATCCCTGCCATATCCGCGCCGCAGGCGATGCCAATCGCCTCCTCCTCGCGCGTGGCGGTGAAGGCGGTGAAGTGCGCGTCCGCGTGCGCGCCATCGATGAGGGGGATGAGCATGTTGTCCGGCACGTACGTCACGAGCCGGACATCGTGTTCCTTGAGGTTCGCGAGGATCGTCTCGGCCCACTGCATGCGCGGCTCCCCCTTACTCACATGCGACGTGCGTCACCGCCGTCGCTCAGCGAGGCCGTCACCGATCAGGCTGAACGAGACGCCGGTGAGGAGGATCGCGATGCCGGGCAGGGTCGGCATCCACCACGCTTGCAGGAGGAACTGCCGCCCCTCGGCGATCATCGCGCCCCACTCCGGCGTCGGCGGTTGCGGGCCGAGGCCGAGGAAACTCAAGGTCGCGCCCGTGAGGATCGCCAGCACCATGCCGGTGAAGACGTAGACGAGCGAGGGCGCGATCACATTTGGCAGGAGGTGCGTGAAGATGACGCGCCGGTCCGTGCAGCCGATGGTCTTTGCCGCCTGGATGTACTCCAGGTTCCGCGCGACAAGCGTTTCGCCGCGCACGAGACGACAGTAGGTGATCCAGCCGAAGATGCCGACGGCGATGTAGAGGTTGCGCAGCCCCGGACCGAGCAGCGTCATCAGGGCGATGACGAGCACGAGGAAGGGGAACGCGAGGAGGACATCGACGATCCGCATGACGACCGTGTCCGTCTTGCCGCCCAGATACCCCGCCGTCACGCCGATCAGGCTGCCCGCGAGGAAGGGGAAGAGAACGGAGAAGAAGCCGATCTGAAGGTCCAGCCGCGTGCCGAAGATGATCCGGCTGAGGATGTCGCGCCCGAAGTTGTCGGTGCCGAGGAGATGGCCGTGGCTCAGCGGCGCGGCGAAAGCCCCGCCGAGGTCCTGCTCGATGGGGTTGTACGGCGCGAGGAGTGGCGCGAGGAGCGCGACGAGCAGGATGATCGCCAGCAGGATCAGCCCAAGCAGCAGCGTGCCGCGAATATTGAGGCGCTGCACAAAGGAGACGGGGCGTAGCGGCCGCGCGGCCGTCGCGATGCCGCCCGCCGGGGTCGTCAGGACGGTTTCACTCATAGCTCACCCGTGGGTCAAGGAAGGAGTACGACAGGTCAACGATCAGGTTGACGACGATGACGAGGAACGCCGTGATGACGGTGATCGCCTGCACGACGGGATAATCGCGCGCCGTGATGGAGGTGAAGAGCAACTGCCCCATGCCGGGGATCGCGAACACCGTCTCGATCACGACCGTGCCGCCGACCAGCGCGCCGAACTGCAAACCGAAGATGCTGACCGTCGAGACGAGCGCGTTGCGGAGCACATGCGCGACGAGCACCGTGCGGCTGTTCAGCCCCTTCGCCCGCGCGGTGCGGACGAAATCGGAGTCGAGCGTGTTGATGATGCCATTGCGCAGGTTGCGGATCAGCACCGCCGAGAGTTGCAGCGAGAGCGTGAGCGCGGGCAGAAAGAGATAGCGGAGATGTTGGGCGAAGTTCTCCCCATACCCGGCGACCGGGAAGAGGTGAAGCCGGAGGCTGAAGAGGAGGATGAGCAGGATGCCGAGCCAGAAACTCGGCGTCGTGAGGGCGAAGAGAAACCCGGCACGGATCAGATGGTCCGAGAGTTTGTTCTTGTGCGTCGCCGCCCAGATGCTGATCGGCAGGGTGATGAGCGCGGTGAGCGCCATCGCGTAGCCCGCGAGGAAGAAGGTGACGGGGATGCGCCGGAAAACGATGCTATTGACCGGCTGCCGGTAGAGGAGCGACGAGCCGAAATTGCCGTGCGCGATGCCGGAGATGAAGTGCCAGTACTGCATCGGCAATGACTGATCAAGGCCGAGTTGGTGCCGCAGTTCGGCGGCCTTCTCATCGGTCGCGCGGTCCCCGAGGATCAGGAAGGCCGGATCGCCGGGGACGAGATGGATCATGCCGAAGATGATCACCGTCACCCCGAAGAGGACGAAGATCATCAACAGCAGTCGTTTGCGGATATACGCCGCGCGTCCCAATCTACTTGTTCACCTTCACGTCTTCGAACCGATAATACGAGAGGCCGTCGATGAAGAAGCCGTCCACATACTTCTGCCAACCGGCGGTCGCGGGCGGATAGGCGAGGAAGACCATCGGCGCGGCATCCAGATAGGTCTTCTGAATCTCTGTATACATGGTCTCGCGCTTCTTCGGGTCCTGCTCCAGATCGGCATTGGTGATCTTGGTATTCAGTTCCGGGTTGTTGTAGCGCGTCCAGTACGCGAACGGGCTTGCGCCGCCGCGCATCTCGTAGTTGACGATTTCCGTCGGGTCGTTCATGTCGTTTGTCCAGGCGGTCGGGTAGACCATGGACTTGCCCTCGCGGTAATTCGTGCGGAAGACGCTCTTCTCCTGCGACTGGATGTTCACCGTGATGCCGATTTTCGACCACTGATCCTTCGCGATCGTGGCGACCTGCTGCGAGACGTTGTTCCCGGACGCGATCGGATAATCGAGCGTGAAGCCGCTCGGCGAGGAGGACGTGGCCATCAGTTGCTTCGCCTTATCCAGATTGAACGGATAGCCGGGCAGGGACTTGTCGTAGTACGTGCCGGGAGGGATCGGCGAGTTCATGAACTTCGCCTGGCCGAAATAGACCGTCTTGATGATCGCGTCCTTGTCCAGCGCGTAGTTCATCGCCTGACGGATCATCACATCATCGAGCGGCTTCTTCTCGATGTTGATGCCGATCACGTCGAACTGCTGGATGACGAAGGCTTGTGTTTTCAGGTTTGGCTGCTGGCCGAGGGTCGCGATCTGGCTGAGCGGCACGAAGTCGATGACATCCGCCTCGCCGCCCTGCAACTTCAGGAGGCGCGTGTTATCGTCCGGCACGTACTCGATCGTGACCGTGTCAAGGCTCGGCGTGCCCTTCCAGTAGTTTGGGTTGCGGGTCAGGATGAGCGGATCACCCTTCTTCCAACCATTCAGCACATACGGGCCGGTGCCCTTGGTCTTAGTGGGGTCGAAGCCTTCCTTATCGCTGTCGGTCGCCATCTGCGCGGGCAGGATCGCGGCGCAGAACATCGCCAGTTCGGAGAGGATCGGCGCGTGCGGCTGGCTGAGGGTGATCTTAACGGTCTTGTCGTCCGGTGCCTGGATGTCCTTGATCGCCTTGTAGTTGCTCTTCCACGCGCTCTTCTCTCCCTGTGACACCTGCTTGAGCGAGGTCACGAAGTCCTGGCCCTTCACCGGCGTGCCGTCGGAGAACTTCAGACCGTCGCGGATGGTGAACGTCCACGTCAGGCCATCGGCGCTCGATTCCCACTTCGTCGCGAGGCCCGGTTCAACACCGAGGCCGTCCTTCGTCGTGCGCAGGAGCGTGTCGTAGATATTGACGAGGATGAAGAGCGATGGGTTGTCGTCGGCTTGCCACGGGATGAGCACGGACTGCGGCTCGGCGTTGCGGGACATTTTCAGCGCCTTGCCTTTGCCACCGGCAGCGGCGACCGTCGTCGGTGCCGCCGCAGCGGTGGTTGGTGCGGCTGCGGAGCCGCCGGTTGCGGGCGCGGTAGTCGCCGCACCGGCAGCGGTCGTTGCGCCTGTCCCGCCCGAGGGCTTCGGCGTATCGGTTGCGGCGCTGCTCCCGCCGCAGGCGGCGAGGATCGCGGCCCCAGCGGCGGCGGTCGCCCCAGCGAGGAAACGGCGGCGGCTCAGCGCAATACGTTTCGGTGCGTCGGCTAGTTGTTTCGTCATGTCGTCCATGCCTCTCTCGTCCCTTCACGATGCTCAACTATTCACTGTCGCGTTGTCGGGTCGTTTGGCGGTGTGTACCGACCGGGCCACTGAGACAGTGCAATTAGTGTGTGATCGTAAGCATAACGGAGCATCGCCGCCGCAACAAGTGGCTTTCCGACATCCGTGCATACCTCAGTGTTCCTGGTAGCATGTTCCAGTCGGCAATCTGATGACGAGCTGCGCCCTATGCCGCCGTTAGATCGTTGGCAGCCCCGATGTCTGGGTGATGAAGGCTTCGAGCAGCGTCGCGAGATTGGCGGCGGCACGGTTCAGAATTTCGTTGCCGATCGCCGGCGTGGCATGGCGGGTGTCGCCCGTCGCGCCGTTGCGCGTGATCTCGTCGTAGTACGCGCCATGCACGCCGCCGTACACGCGCAGACGTGCCGCGAACGACGCCGCTTCAGTATTTGTTTCGGGCGCGCAGAAGGCCCCCGGCTTGGCGTACTCCGGCGCTTCGGCGTAGACGACGGCCGCCTCATCCCCG
>JBBSII010000407.1:0-4743 GCA_038232175.1 Thermomicrobiales bacterium | reverse complement strand
TTAGTTCGTCACCGCTTCGGCGAGCGGGGCGGCATCCGCGCGGAGCACCTTCTTGTCGAACTTGCCCGCCGAGGTCTTCGGAATCTCCGCGATGAAGCGGATTTCGTCCGGCATCCACCACCGTGCGATCTTGTCCGCGAGGAAGGTGCGAATCTCGTCCGGGGTGATGGCGCCCGCGTGCTCCGGCTTGGCGACGACGAAGGCCACCGGCCGCTCGCTCCACTTTGGGTGCGCCAGACCGATCACCGCCGCCTCCAGCACTTTCGGGTGCGCCATCACCGCGCCCTCCAGATCGATGGAGGAGATCCACTCGCCGCCCGACTTGATAACATCCTTCGTGCGGTCAACGATGCCGACGAAACCGTGCGGGTCGATCGTGGCGACATCGCCCGTCTTGAACCAGCCATCCGACGTGAGTTTGCCGGGGTCGGCATCGTGGTAGTAACCGCTGGCGATCCACGGCCCGCGCACCTGCACCTCCCCGAACGCCTCGCCATCCCACGGCAACGCCGCGCCGGTGGCGAGGTCCGCGATGCGCAGTTCCACGCCGGGGAGCGGTGGCCCTTGCTTGAGCCGGATGCTCAACTGATCCCCCTCTGCCTGCCACGAGCGCGGGACGGAGATCGTGCCGATTGGTGATGTCTCGGTCATGCCCCAGGCGTGGAGCATCCGCAGCCCTTGCGCGTCCATCCCTGCCATCAGCACCGGCGGGATCGCGGAGCCGCCGCTGACGACGGTGTGGACCTTCGGCAGCCGCGCACCCGTCTTCTCGATCTGATGGAGCAGGTTGATCCAGATCGTCGGCACCCCGGCGAGCATCGTGACATCTTCCGTCTGGCAGAGGTTGACGAGCGTTGCGCCGTCGCCCATCCAGCGATCCGGCAGGACCATTTTCGCGCCCGCCATCCCGGAGGCGTACGGCAGGCCCCAACTATTCGCATGGAACATCGGCACGACGGGGAGGATCGTGTCGTCCTCCCCAAGGTTGAGCGAGCCTTTCTGGAGCACGCCCATCGTGTGGAGGAACTGCGAGCGGTGGCTGTAGACGACGCCCTTCGGGTTGCCCGTCGTCCCGGAGGTGTAGCACATCGCGGCGGCGGTCTGCTCATCGAGCGTGGGCCAGCCGTAGGTCGTCGGCTCGCCGCGCAGTAGCGTCTCGTAATCCAGCATCTCGCCCAGATCGTGCCCCGGCAGCGCGCCGCCGTCATCGAGGGCGACGAGCGTCCGCACCGTCGGCAACCTGCCCGCGATCTTGTTCAGCACCGGGATGAGCGTCTTGTCGACGAAGAGCACACTGTCCTCGGCGTCCTCGATCACGAATGCCAGTTGCTCCGGGAAGAGCCGGAGGTTGAGCGTGTGGAGCACCGCGCCCATGCAGGGGATCGCGTAGTAGAGTTCCAGATGCCGGTAATTGTTCCACGCGAGCGTCGCGACGCGATCGCCGGGGCGGACGCCCAATCGTTCGAGCGCGTGCGCAAGTTGATGCACGCGCGCCGCGAAGTCCCCGTAGGTGTAGCGGTGGACGCCCTCTTCGCGCTGCGTGACGACCTCCTTGCGCCCGAAGAGTTTCTCCACGCGCCACAAGACGTGCTGCACGGTGAGCGGGTAATCCTGCATCGTGTGGTGCATTCGTTTCATCCTCTTTGTGGCTTCGCGGCGGCAACCCATGATTGCCGACGATGGGTGACATGCCCTGCGGAAAAGCGGCGCGGTGGCATGTTTGTGCCCGGCGCGCATCTCTTTTTCACCGTTTCTGCTATCGGTTCTCTATGATAGAACGATCCGCCGCAGTGTCAACCATTCGTCGCCGACCGTTTGTCGTCCGATCCGGCCTCTATGCCGACCGTGACGTAATGGCGTCCGCGCCGCGCGCGATCGCATCATGCCGGGCCTTGAGGCCGGTGATGAAGAGGTCCAGCCCCGCCTCGAACCAGGCGTCCGGGTCGAACCAGATGCCGCCACGAAAGGCCGCCGTCAGGGCGGGATAGACGTCCGCAGAGAGTTGCGCGATTCCCTCCCGTATCTCTTCCTCCGTGGGATCGGGGACGCCGCTGGGCTGCACGCCGACCTCCGCGAATGCCACACCAATCACGTATCCCGCGAGGCAACTCATCGCCTGGAATGCTTCCAGCGGGGGGAATCCGGCGTTGTAGAGGATCGCGACGGCCGTTTCTTCCTGCTGGAGCGTGAGCGGTGTGGATGGCGGGTGGGTGGAGAGGACGGGCAGGGCGTGTGGGTGGGCACGGAGAACCTGTCGCCACGCGCGCATCAACTCCCGCAGGCGGCTATCCCACGGCGCTTCCGCGCCGGATAATGGCGGGATTTCGGCATAGACCGCATCAACGATGCCGTCCAGCACCGCCGCCTTGTTCGGGAAATAGTAGTAGGCTGCCATCGGGTCCACGCCGAGTTCCGCGCCGAGCTTGCGCATCGAGAAGCCATCCAGCCCGTCCCGGTCCACGATGGCGAGCGCGGCGCGCACCACCTGCTCGCGGGAGAGGTGGGTGCGGGTTTGCGCGGTCGCGCGCCCGCGCCTTCTCGGCTGCCGTTCCCTGTGCTGTCGCTCCTGCGGCACGCCCACTCCTCACCACCTACCGTTTCATAATCCCGGCTTAGCCCGTCCAGTCTAGCGCGCCGTCTTGCGGCGGTAAAGCGAGACCGAGACGGGCATGAAGATCGCGAGAATGCCGACGCACCACGCGAGCGCCTGCCAGCCGCTCGTGCCGACGGGCTGCCCAAGCAGGAGCGCACGCGCCGCATTGACGATCAGTGTCACGGGCTGGTGCTCCGCGAAGGCGCGCAACCAGCCGGGCATCGTGCTCGTCGGCACGAAGGCGCTGCTGGCGAAGGTCAGCGGGAAGATCAACATGAACCCGATCGCTTGCACGCTCTCCGCGTTTGGCGCGAGCAGGCCCATCATCGCCCCGACCCACGAGAACGTGAAACTGCAGAGAAAAGCCAGCAGCAGCGCCGCACACCAGCCGAGCGGGCTGCCGTGCGGTCGGAAGCCCACCAGTATCCCGACGGTCAGCATCACGGTGATGCCCAGCACGCTCTGCACGAGGTCCGCGATTGTCCGCCCGGCGAGGACAGCGGAGCGCGCCATCGGCAGCGAGCGGAAGCGGTCGATCAGCCCGCGCTGGAGGTCCTCCGCGAGACCGACGCCCGTGTTCATGCCACCGAAGACGAGCGTTTGCACCAGGATACCGGGCATGAGGTAGTTGACATACGATATGCCACCCGTGTTGATCGCGCCGCCGAAGACAAAGCGGAAGAGCAGCACGAAGATGATCGGCTGGATCGTCACATCGAGCAGTTGAGCCGGGATGCGTGGGATGTGCAGGAGGTTGCGCTTCGCGAGGATGAGCGCGTCGGCGATCATCCAGTAGAACCGGCTCCGGCGTTGCGGCTGGAGCGCCTGCGGATGCGTGGGGGCAGGGTGAAGGTCGGCGATAACGGCCATTATGCGGCCTCCTTTTCCTTTTCCTTGTCCTTCGTGCGTTCGTCCGTCGGTTCGGTCGTCGTCGCGTGCCCGGTCAGAGTGAGGAAGACGTCGTCCAGCGTCGGGCGGCGGATGCCGAGGTCGTCGAGGCGCACGCCGATGGCGTCCAGATCGCGGACGACGTTCGCCAGGAGCCGCGCGCCGTTCGTGACGGGCATGAGGATCGTGCGTTGTTCGGGGTCAACGTGGGCCTCCCCGTACGAGGCCAGCGCGCGGGCGGCGGCTTCGAGATCGCCCCCGCGTGCGACCGTGATTGCCAGTCGCTCGCCCCCGACCTGCGCCTTCAGTTCATCCGACGTGCCCTCCGCGATCACCAATCCGTGATCGATGACGGCGATCCGGTTGGCGAGTTGGTCGGCTTCCTCAAGGTACTGCGTCGTCAGCAGCAGCGTCGTCCCACCCGCGACGAGTTCGCCGATGATCTCCCACATCGCCATACGGCTGCGCGGGTCGAGGCCGGTCGTCGGCTCATCAAGGAAGAGTACCGGCGGCGCGATCACGAGGCTGGCGGCGAGGTCCAGACGGCGGCGCATACCGCCGGAGTACGTCTTCACCACGCGCGCGGCGGCGTCCACGAGATCGAAGCGTTCCAGCAGTTCGTCCGCCCGCCGCCGCGCCTCGCGCTTCGGCAGGTGGTAGAGCCGCCCGACCATCTCGAGGTTCTCCCACCCGGTGAGCAGTTCGTCCACGGCGGCGTACTGCCCCGTCAGGCCGATGTGCGAGCGCAATGCGTCCGCCTGCGTGACGACATCGAACCCCGCGACCTCCGCGTGCCCGGCGTCCGGCACGAGCAGGGTGGCGAGGATGCGGACGGCGGTCGTCTTGCCCGCGCCGTTTGGCCCGAGCAGGCCGAGGATCGTCCCTTCCTCCACGATGAGGTCGAGACCGCGCAGCGCCTCGGTTGCGCCGAAGCGCTTTCGCAATCCCTCCGCGCGGATCGCTGGCTTGCGGTGTGCCATGTCACTCTCCTTCCATCGGTCATTCTACGACGTAGAGAATAAAGTCTACGCTGTAGAATGTCAAGGGGTCTGAGCGTGATCGTCGCGCGGGAGAGGCGCACCGGATGCTCTCTGAGCAGGATGCCTCCAATCACCTCGCCAATAGGTTTTGCTGGTGATATTTACGCGAGCGCGGCAAACTCGTTCTCGACCATCGCGACCATCGCCTGCTTCTCCTTCGCGGGGAGGAAGGCGGCGCGCGCGGCGTTCAGCGAGAGGCGTTTCAACTCGTCCATCGTGAAG
>JBBSII010000406.1:0-4745 GCA_038232175.1 Thermomicrobiales bacterium | reverse complement strand
CCGAGCGATCCCCGCTCGATCCTCGCCGGGCTGTTCTGGATGATGCGCACGGGCGTGGGGTGGCGGGAGATCTTGCCGCAGTTTGGTCCGTGGCACACCGTCTACAGTCGCTACCAGCAGTGGCGTCACGACGGGACTTGGGCGCGGATCATCGCGGCATTGCCGCCTGCTGACCCATGAGCGATAACTGTCGCTGTAGTACTAAGCTCTTGAACGGCAAATGTATAGGCGTGCCGGGTCCGCTTTGCTCCTGCGGCATGTCCTCGTAACGGCTTGATCGGATCAATAAGAAGGCAAAAGAACCGGGATCCTTGGTAATCGAGGATATACCGTGGTACAGTATATTATATAGAGGAAGCCGTACGCACGTATCTCGCACGAGAGGCAGCACTGCTGCGCCATTGCGGCAAGCAGTGCTGCGCGTCACGGCCGAACTACTCTCGCGATAGCAGTGGCAACAGGCGGAAGTGCGACAAATCGCCGCTTCGGTACTGGCGATCGCCGGAATCAGCCTCGCCATCGCGATGGTCGCGGAGGATGTGGCGGACCGTCTCCGCAACCAAGGAGGTAGGCAAGAGGAGGCAGACAGGGTATGCTGGTCTTCCCAACCGAAGAGGTCCGACGGAACAAGTACTGATTGCCGACGAACGTGCTGTCCTTGTCACCGCTGCCCGTGAAGGGCGGGTGTGACCCATTCAGTCTCTACTGCGCGTAGCGGAAGTCGGCTACCGCTGCCATAGTTTGTCCGCCGTTACCGGGCCGCCCGCCACGTAGGAAGAGGAGCTTGCCATGATTTTCGAGTCACTCCATGTTGATCATGCGGCATTCACCCAACAAACGGGGTGGGAGATCAAGCCCGAGGGTGCATGCAAAGGGACGCGCTGTATGCCGTTGCCCGCCGCCACGACTGCGGACGGACTGGTCGACGTATCGATACTGGCCGAACGGCTTGGGATGCCACTCGTCCGAGACGAGGAAGTCGGGCTTTGGAGCCTCGGCCCGGAGGCTGGCGGTCGCGCCCTGACCGATGTGCAGGTGCCTGACTTCGCGCTGCCCGATCTCGCGGGGCGAGAGTTTCGCCTCAGTTCCCTGCGCGGGAAAAAAGTACTACTGGTGGCTTGGGCCTCTTGGTGAGGGTGCCGCTTTGACCCGCCCGTGTGGCAGGAACTGCGGAGCGAGTTGTATCCCCAAGGGCTGGAGATCGTTACGGTCGCGCTCGACACGGGCGGGGCAGACGTGGCGCGACCTTGGATCGAGGCCGCGCGACCCGAGCATCCGTCGCTCATCGACCAAGCCCACCTCGTGGACGAGCTATTCGGCATCGTCAATGTGCCGAGCGGGGTCTGGATCGATGAAGAGGGCACGATCGTGCGCCCGCCGGAGACGGCCTATCCCCGCCGACCGACCTTTCTCGACCGCCCCGTCCCGGTCGATGCCACGCCGGAGGTCGCTGCGCGCATCGCGGCGGCGCGCAAGCTCCGCGTCGAGCCGGAGCGATATCTCGCCGCCCTGCGCGACTGGGTCACGTGGGGCACGGCCAGCCGCTATGCGCTCGCGCCGGAAGAGGTATTGGAACGCAGCCGGCCGCGCCCGGTTGAGGAAGCAACCGCGGCGGCGCACTTCGCGCTCGGTCAGCATCTGCATCGCGCCGGCCGCTCAGAGGCCGCCGTGGGGCACTTCCGCGCGGCGTATCGCTTACAACCGGACAACTGGACGTACAAGCGTCAAGCCTGGAGCCTACTGCCTGAGGGGCAAGATCCACGGGACGTGTACGGCAGCGACTGGCTGACCGACGTCGGGCGGATCGGCGCCGAGCACTACTATCCGGCACTGGAGATGGAGTGACGGTGCTCCGACTGCGGGTTGCCCCGCGAGATGCGCAACAGAGTCACCGCTTCCTCCACACGGAGCGAGCGCGAGCCCAACGTAAACGAGGCATCCATCGCGCTCGCTCCGTCCGAATACGTGAGGATGCGGTTCGCCGAGGCATAGAGCGAGAGTACCCATCCCGTGCCGTTTTGGAACAGGAAGTGCCGCTGTCGTCGCCAAAGGTGTAGTCGAGTCTGTCGGCTCGATACTCCCCCATCGTCTTGACCGAGTTCTCGATGACGGTGAACCGGTTTCGGCCGCCATACTTGCCCGCCTGCGCGGCAGCAAAGCCCTCGGAGTCGGGCGGTGACGCGGCGTCCAGTTTGGCAATGCCATTGTACGCGTCGGAGCCGTCCTAGTTCCACAGCGCAACATTGTTATCGGCATCGGGGCGATCAGTGTCAGACCGTTGGAGATATCAATTGAGTAACTGCCCTGCGGGGCACGGTAGATTATTGTGCTAGCGCTTGCTCTCCCCGCAATGACCTTCACAGCGCACACTTAGCCGTATGAGTCGGGGTCTTCCGCAAAGACGATACTGCTGGCGAAGTCGTCGGAGGAACGTACGGACGTGGCAAACGAGCCACGATCCGACCAATCAGCGGTGGTATTTCCTGCCGTTTCTGACTTCGCCAGCAGTATCGTCTTTGAGCAAGAGCCAGGATCATAAGTCCAAGTCCACACCATCACAGGACGCGCCGACAAAGGGCTGGTTCCGGCAGAGCTGGGACTGACCCCGGCGGCATTGGGCGCATTCGTTTCAGTGGCCGCCGAGGCGGCCGACGCCGACACGCTGACCGGGTTTCCAGATCGACGGGACGCCGTCGCCAAGGGCGACGATGTGGCCAACCACCTCCTGGCCGGGCACGCGCGGCGGCCGCAGCGAGGGATCGGCGCCCTCGATGTCGCCGGCATCCGCGCCACAGATGCCGCACGCCTCGACCGCGATCAGCACTTCGCCCCGGGCCGGCGTGGGCACGTCGCGTTCCACCAGTTCGAGGGTGCCAGGCGTCGTCACCTGCATCGCTCGGTAGGTCGGTTTCATCGCGCCAGCCCTCCCGCTCACGTCGCCACGCTCCCTTTGGCCTCACCCGCTCTGCCGATCAGTTCGCGAACGGCACGCCCCGCCGCCCCGCTCCTCCCTATCCATCGGCCGGCATGGTACCTCCTCCTTCGGCCGGTACCGGGATGACGCTCAGCGGAGCAGCGTCGCGGAACGGTCGCGCAGCAAGCGCTCGGCCTCCTCCACGATGCGCCGGACGATGGTCCCCGCCGGTTCCAATGCTGAGATCAGCCCGACGGCGACGCCCGCACTGATATCGACCATCGTCGGGTCGCCCCGCTGGGCGGCCGCCTCCAACTCGCGGCGCAGCTCCGACTGCCGTTCCGCGATCTCCCCCGCACGCCCCTCCCACGCGGCCGTGAACGCGTTCCGCAGTACCCGGTCGGCGATCCCCTCGGGGAAGGGTGCGCCGCGCACCCGGTCGTAGACGGTGGTCCGCACCGTGTCGTCGGCCGTCGCCGCTAGGACCGCCTGCTGCTCCCACGCCCCGCCGCCCCATTCGCGGCTGGCCACGAACCGCGTCCCCAGCCAGCCGCCCGTCGCGCCCAGGAGCAGCACGGCGGCGAGTCCCCGGCCATCGGCGATGCCGCCCGCGGCGACCACGGGGATGCCCCCGGCCGCGTCCACCACCGCGGGCACCAGTGCCAGCGTGCCGGCCTGACCGGTGTGCCCGCCCGCCTCGGTCCCCTGCGCGATGATCACGTCCACGCCGGCTTGCGCCGCGCGGGTCGCCTGCGCGACGGTCTGCACCTGGGCGAACACGCGCACACCGCGGGCATGGGCCGGCGCGACGTAGGGGGTCGGATCGGCGAAGGAGTGGTTGATGGCCGCCACGCGCTCCTCGAGGGCGACCTGCACCAGGTCAGCGATCCCGGGGAACGAGGAGATGAGGCCCACACCGAAGGGGCGGCTCGTCCTGGCGCGCACGGCGCGGATCTGGGTGCGGAGCCAGTCCGGCCCGCCGCGACTGGTGCCGCCGAGCATGCCGAACCCGCCCGCGATCGAGACCGCGGCCGCCAGGTCGGCGGTCGCCGTGCCGCTCATCGGGGCATTCAGCACCGGATGGTCGATGCCCAGGATGGCACACAGCGGGGTGGAAAGCATGGCGATCTCCCTTGCCGGCCCGCGCCCCGAGGCGCACACGGGGTGTAGCGTGTGCGCCGGGGGCCGGACCGCAACACATCCGACGCTTGGAGTGAGCATACCATGTCCTGCCGCACGCCCCCCCACCCGCTTGATATGTGACATGAACCAGCACGCGCAGCACAGCGGGGAAGGCGCCGCTACAGGAAGGGTTCTGCATTAGGCAGAAGTATTCCTGTACCCAATCAGGCACTCTGGTTCCTGAAATGACGCTTCCCGGCCCTTCTGGTCACCATAAGGAGCCCTACAGCGTCACTTTTCGAATCTCGTGGTCATATGCCTCCGATATGAGGGAGCGATGTCATTTTCTCGCCGAGATGAGGCGGCACTCTGGGTGTACGTACTCGGCAAATCGGCGACGTTGCGCGTCGAAGGGAAATGATCTCGGCCCGGAAACACATCACAGGGTGTCTGCGTCGATGACAACAGATAAGTGACGCTGTAGGGATTCGTGCAGCATCACGTGACGCAGTCCAAACGAGGGGATCCGATATCGCCGGCGGGCAGGTCATTTCCCGCCGGTTTCTCCTTGCATTGCCGTTCGTTGAGCCGTCCCGCTATCATCGTCCCACACAACGCTGCATCGGTTGTCTTTCGAGATGCGGTGGGTCACGTGCATCGCCTGCGTCACGCGTCAGGCACCGCTCGCTCGGCGCAGTGCCCCACCGTG
>JBBSII010000405.1:0-4773 GCA_038232175.1 Thermomicrobiales bacterium | reverse complement strand
TGCGCGGCAGCGACCGGCTCGTCGCTCCGGTCGGCATCTGGAGGCGCGGGAAGAGTTCGAGTCCGTTCTCGGTGATGCGGAAGGTATGCAGCCCCGGCATCGGCGCCTGGCCCCGGCTCTTCACCACCTGAATCTTGCGAACGACGGAGTTGCGGTCCACATTCTGGGTGAGCCAGAGGATGCCGTCGGCCACGGTGTAGACCGGGTTGTCATCGAGGGCAAAGGGGTACTCGCCAAGCAGGAAGGTCGTCGCCTCCCAACTGGTCAGGCGGACGGCGAGCCGCTGCACAAAACCCTGCATGTCCAGCTCGGTCGTCTCCGATCCCGCCTTACGCAGGATCGTCTGAAACGAATCCACCACCACAATCGCAGGATTGAGTTCCTCGATCCGCTCGACAATGAGCGCGAGCACCGCCGTCAGATCGCCGCGCAGCGCCATCTCGCTGAGATCAACGAAATGAATGCTCTTCCCCACCTTGTCGGGGTCGAAGTACTCCATCTGCTGCTGGTAGCGGAGCATCTTGATCGGCGGTTCGCCGAGCACGGTGAGATAGAGGGCAGGGTGTTTCGGGGTGGCGTTCGCGAAGATGATCTGATGCGCCAGGGTGGTCTTGCCCGACCCGGGGGTCCCGGCGATCAGGTTGAAGGAGTACTCGGGCAGCCCGCCCCCGAGGATTTCATCGAGGCCGGGGACGCCCGTGGCCAGCAATGGTAAAGGTGCCCTCCGCCGCTCGCTCATTCGTTCGTCTCCCCACTAAGATGTACGTCTTCGGGCGGCAGTTCCGGCCACGCCTCACGCATCAGACGCACGACGAGGTCCACGCCGATCAACCGGGCGAGGACCGCGAGAAAGTTGGCCGTGACGATCACAGTGGCATCGAGCACGTCGGTCGGCGCGCGTTCGTGGGCGATCTCCCGCAGGCCCGTCAGGCCATATCCGTTCGCTGCTTCATACTGGATGCCCGCGAGCATCGGGTAGTCTGACCGCGACAGCGCGAGGGCGCGGGCAAAAAGCGCGTCGAATCCCTCGGGGCCGATCAAGATAACCAGCCGACGGCGCAGCCGCTCCCAGGCCCGCTCGCCCGCTTCCGCCAACTCTTCCGGGCGGTCGAGGCCGCGCGCCTCGACCATGACCAGTCGCCGCGCGAGCGCCGCAGTCTGTGACGGTGCGACGCTCACACGCACTCCTTATCCGCGATTCGGAACCGGCATCTGTCATGTGGGAATAAAGTGTTTAGCATATTAATTGGTTCCGGAAAATCAATTCTGTAAACGAAGGGGTGGATCCTTATTGAGGATGACGGGAACCGAAGTCGGCATCTGGCGCTCCTTAGCCCGTTGAATGAGGACCATGCGATCGAGGGGTAACGCGGCGATACCATCTCCATATTCCCCCACGATTCCGGTCACTATCATCATCTACTATAACCGGATGTGAACAATTTATCCATCCCTATGCGCCGTCTCTTCCAGCCGGAACCAGTAGAAGGCGTGCGGGCCGAGGGTGAAGAAGTACGGCTGCTCGGTGATCGCCGGGAAATGCGTCTCGCCGATCAACTCCACCGGCTGCATCCCCGCGAATGGGCTGAGGTCGATCTCCGAGCACTGGACGAAGCGCGACAGGTTGAGCACGATGAGCAGCGTCTGCCCCTCGTACTGCCGGGTGTACGCCAGCACCTTCGGGTTGCCGCCGCCGATGAAGCGCAGCGAACCGCGCCCGAATGCCGGGTACTTCTTCCGCACCCGGATCAGCCGCTTAACCCAGTGGAGGAGCGAGGTCGGCGTGCGCTCCTGCGCCTCGACGTTGATCGACTGGTAGCCGTAGACCGGGTCCATCACGACGGGGCTGTAGAGCCGCGCCGGGTCCGCGCGCGAGAAACCGGCGTTGCGGTCGCTGGACCACTGCATCGGTGTGCGCACGCCGTTGCGGTCGCCGAGGTAGTAGTTGTCGCCCATGCCGATCTCGTCGCCGTAGTAGAGAATCGGGCTGCCGGGCATCGAGAGGAGGATGCTGTTCAGCAGTTCGATCTGGCGGCGGCCATTCTCCGCGAGGGGCGCGAGGCGGCGGCGGATGCCGATGTTGATCTTCATCCGCGGGTCCTTCGCGTATTCGTAGTACATGTAGTCCCGCTCGGCGTCCGTCACCATCTCCAGCGTCAACTCGTCGTGGTTCCGCAGGAACATCCCCCACTGGCAGAGTTCGGGGATCTCCGGCGTTTGTTCGAGGATTTCGACGATCGGCATCCGCTCCTCGCGCCGGATCGCCATGAAGATGCGCGGCATGATCGGGAAGTGGAACGCCATGTGAAATTCGTCGCCGTTGCCGAAGTACGCGCAGACATCGGCGGGCCACTGATTCGCCTCCGCGAGCAGGATGCGGCCCGGATAGCGCTCGTCCACGAAGCGGCGGATCTGCTTCAGGTAGGAGTGCGTCTCAGGCAGGTTCTCGCAGTTCGTCCCGTCGCGCTCGTAGAGGTACGGCACCGCGTCGCAGCGGCACCCATCGAGGCCGAGGTCGAGCCAGTACGCGAGCATATCGAGCATCGCCTGCTGCACGGCGGGATTCTCGTAATTGAGGTCCGGCTGGTGGCCGAAAAAGCGGTGCCAGTAATACTGCCCGGCGACGGGGTCGAATGTCCAGTTGGAAATCTCGGTGTCGGTGAAGATGACGCGCGCGTCCTTGTACAGGTTCGGGTCGTCGCTCCAGACGTAGTAGTCCCGGAACGGCGAGTCGGGCGCGCGGCGCGCCTCCTGGAACCACGGGTGCTGGTCCGAGGTGTGATTGAGCACGATGTCCGCGATCACGCGCAGGCCGAGTGCGTGCGCGCGGTCGAGAAAGGCGCGGAAATCGTCCAGCGTGCCGTAATCCGGGTGGATGTCGTAGAAGTCCGCGATATCGTAGCCATCATCCCGCAGCGGGGAAGGGTAGAAGGGGAGCAGCCAGATGCAGTCCACGCCGAGATCGCGGATGTACGGCAGTTTCTCCGTTAGCCCCCGGAAATCGCCGCTGCCGTCATTCGTGCTGTCGTAGAACGAGCGCACGGGCACTTCGTAAAAGATCGCATCCTTAAACCAGAGCGTGTCGTCCATTATTCCCTCGGTGGCAGGTTCTTCATCTTCAGACCGGGCAATTGCGTCCGGGCGCATTGTGCCACAAGGGAGGTAGCAGTCGTCAACGTGCGAGATGAGCAGGGCGGTTTGTGAATCGCCCTGCTCATCTCAGTCCTCAGTCCTCAGTCCTCAGCCCTTCTTATATGAGCACGAAGGAGTTGGCGATG
The DNA here is from genome assembly GCA_038232175.1 of Thermomicrobiales bacterium. Taxonomy (GTDB): domain Bacteria; phylum Chloroflexota; class Chloroflexia; order Thermomicrobiales; family JALYUS01; genus JALYUS01. The sequence goes on along the minus strand of JBBSII010000405.1, from coordinate 1,495 downwards.
ATCGGCCCGTAGCCTGCGTAATCCTTCGCCTTATCCGCCAACACGGCGTATGTGAGGACGTACCCCTTGCCATTAGCGACGAGGAACCACTGGTGCAGTTCGTAGATTGTGCCGTCCCCGGCGAGGTCGGCGGTGTAGATCTGCAACTTGGCGGGCTGCGCGTCGATGGTCGTGTCGCTCTCGCTGATTTTCTTGTACGACTTCAAACCGCGCGACGGATCGGCGATCGTCTTGAAGTTCGCATCGTAGTACTGCTGGAGCGTCAGCGACTTGCTGTCCTCGATAACGACATTGAAACTCGGCGTCCCACTCGGCGGCCCAACAAGCGCCACGACCAACGGTTGACTCGATTTCCGTTCCGCCCAATCCTTCGGGTAGTCGAACGAGAAGCGGCTCTGTGAATCGGTATAGGTCTTGTCGAGCGAGAGGCCGCCGGTGAACGACCCCGCGACGCTGTCGAACGTCGGGATGTTCGCAGTGAACTTGTCGTTCGCCGCGTAGCAACTGAAGAGGACGATTGTTTGGTCCGTCGAGAACGTCACGAGGTATCCGCCGAGCGTGACGGTGTTGTTCTTGTCGGTGAAGGTGTAGAGCAGCCGCACGCCGTCCTGTCCTGCCACCTTCACTTGCGTCGTCTCCGTCAACTTGAAGTTCGTCAGCTGCTTGCTGAAGGTCGTGGAGATCTGATCCGCCAGTTGCTGCGGCGTGGGCTTCTTCTCGCCCTTGAGGTCAGAAGTCGTCACACCGGAGATGGTTGACCCCTGAAAGTTGAACTGCACGTCGGTATCGGCGTCGCCCGGCGCCTGCTCCCACTCCTTCGGGTAGTGGAGGGTGTAGCGGTTCGCATCGTCCACGTAGATGTTCGGCCCCACCGTCGTCGGGAAGGGCTTGCCGGCGGCGAGTTTCACCTGGTTAGATGCGGTCGGGAACGGTGTGCCACCACTGGGTTTCGACGTGCCAAGGCCAGCGAGCGATGTCCCGGCCACAGCGGTGCCCGTGGGGCGCGCGGCGGTGCCGACCGGTGTACTCGTCCTGCCGGTCGCGGTGGCTGCGGCGCCGGTCGCCCGTGCAGTCGTTGTCGGGGCGCTCCCGGGCGGTGTCGAGAGCGTGAAGGTCGGCACACTCAGTGTCGGCGCGGTGAGAGTTGGACTGATTGGGGTCGAGATGCCGCCAATGGCGGTCGTTGAGGTGGCCGCAGTATTGGCGATTTGTGTCCCAACGGGCACCGTCGCGGTTGCCGACTTCCCGCCCCCGCCGCGCGTCGCCGCGATGCCGATACCGCCGACGACGAGGATGACCGCCGCCAGAATCCCGAGGATCGCCGGAAGCGGCAACCCGCCGCGCTTGCTCGGTTGCGTCGGTGGCGGCTGCGCGTAGGAGAGAGGCTGCGTGCCGTACGGCGGCCCCGGCGGTTGTTGTGGTGAGCCGGGATTGTACGTGTTGGGCGGGATGCCGGGGGCCTGTGAGCCGGTGGCGGCGTACGGGTATGGCCCCG
>JBBSII010000404.1:0-4780 GCA_038232175.1 Thermomicrobiales bacterium | reverse complement strand
GGGAGTTGACCCAATTCTTATTCTCTCTTTGCGTTTCTCTGCGCTCTCTGCGCCTCTGCGGTTCTCCCCGGTTTCGCTCCCATCGCGTGTGGCAGGAAGCGTGCGATACACTGGGGGAAGGGGAACTGATGCGGCCAATGATACGGAAGGGGAACGAATGATGGCGATGAATCCGGCGCTCTTCAAGGCGTACGATGTGCGAGGACTCGTGCCGCAGGAGTGGGGGCCAGCGGAGGCGGAGCAGATCGGGCGCGCGATCCCGCCCGTGCTCGGCGTGCGGCAGGTCTGCGTCGGGCGGGACATGCGCGTCTCCTCCCCGGAGATCGCCGCCGCGCTCATCCGGGGGATTACCGCTGTCGGGGCGGATGTCGTCGATATTGGCGCGGTCTCGTCCGATGCACTCTACTTCTCCGTCGGCAAGTACGGGTACGAAAGCGGCGTGATGGTCACCGCGTCGCACAACCCCGCCGGGTACAACGGCGTCAAGATGTGCCGCGCGAACGCCATCCCAGTCTCCGACGAATCGGGCCTCCTCGCGATCCGCGACATGGTCGTCTCCGGCGATTTCCCCGCCACCACCCGCACAGGCAGCGTGACGGAGCGCAAGGTGCTGGACGATTTCGCTGTCCACGCGCTCTCCTTCATCGACCCGGCGAGCATCCGGCCCCTCAAACTCGTCGTGGACGCCGGCAATGGCATGGCGGGCAAGGTGCTCCCGCGCGTCTTCGCCAAGCTGCCGCAGGTGACGCTCATCCCGATGTTCTTCGAGCTGGACGGCACCTTCCCCAACCATGACGCGAACCCGCTGGAGCAGGAGAATATCGCCGACCTGAAGGCGCGCGTCGTCGCGGAGGGCGCGGACCTCGGCGCGGCATTCGACGGCGACGCAGACCGGATGTTCCTCGTTACCGAGAAGGGCGCGTTCGTCGGTGGAGATATGACGACCGCGCTCGTCGCCACCTCCCTGCTGCGGCATCACCCCGGCGCAGCAATTGTCTACAATCTCATCTGCTCGCGCGGGGTGCCGGAGGCGATTGAGAAGGCGGGCGGCAGGCCGGTGCGCGCGCGCGTTGGCCACTCCTTCATCAAGCAGGTAATGCGCGAGCAGGACGCGATCTTCGGCGGCGAGCACTCCGGCCACTTCTACTTCCGCGACAACTGGTACGCGGACAGCGGCCTGATCGCCCTGCTCTCCGCACTGGACGCGCTCTCCGTCGAGAACGTCCCGCTCTCGGCGGCCCTCGCGCCGCTCGACCATCGTGTCCGCTCCGGTGAGATCAACTCTGAGGTCGGGGATGTGCACGCGACGGAGCGGAAGGTCGAGGCGCATTTCCGCGACCAGTCCGGCGCGCACCTCGATCACCTCGATGGCCTGACCGTCAACTTCCCCGACTGGTGGTTCAACCTCCGCCCCTCGAACACCCAGCCGCTCCTGCGCCTGAATGTCGAGGCCGATTCGCCCGCCCTGCTGGAGAAGCAAACCCACGCAGTGCTGAAACTCGTCCGCTCCGGCGAGCCGATATACGAGTGAGAGCAGCGAGCAGCGGGCAGAACGAATCAGGGAGTAGGCCGATGAAAAGGCGATGTAGGCCGAAGGGACACAGGGCAAGCAGGCGGGTTAGGTGTCCCGGCAGACGATGCGTTAGCGCACCCTCACGCGACACACACCGGGCGGCGGCACAATGGCGTACCGCCGTTTTTGTGCGCGCTCTTTCGCACCCCCACAACGTTTCGCCCGTTCCTCCGTTCAATACTGTGGACGCGCGATTTCGCCTAATGTATTGCCCCTCCATATTGGCTCTCTGAAAGGCATTCCGGTGATCGAACCACAACAGCGAATCTGGCGAGGCATGGCCGCATCCCTGCTCGTGCTCCTCCTCATCACGCAAGCCTGCTCGACAACGCATGTTCAGGGGGCCGACACCTCCGTTCCGAACCCTCAGTCCTCAGTCCTCAGTCCTCAGTCCTTCCCCGTCTGGCACGCGCCGGACGCGAACCGGCTGAAGTTCGGCATCGCGGGGCACATGTGGTGGCTCGATTCGCACCTCGACGAGTTCATGGCGTACTACCACCAACTCGGCATCACGAATGTCCGCCTCTCGCTCGACTGGAAGACGTTCGAGGCGCAGCCGGGGCAGTACGACTTCGCACAGTTCGACCGCGTCCTGAACCGCCTCGCTGCCGAGGGGATCGAAGTCGTCGCGTCGTTCGTCGCCGCGCCCGCGTGGGCCAGCCCGGACCCTGCCGCCTGCGCGAAGGCGCAGCAGGAGTTCGACAAGGAGCGCCTCACTTGCGGCATCCGGCCGGACGCGGAGCCGCAATTCCGCGCCGCCGTCCGCACCATCGCTGCGCGCTACCCCTTCATCCGCCTCTGGGAATTCTGGAACGAGCCGGAGTTGTGGACGTACATGGGCCACGAGGTGGCCGATTACCTTCGCTGGCTCCGCCCATTCTACGACGAAAGTCACACCGTGAACCCCGGCGCGGTCGTCGCGGCGAACACGCTGGCGGGCGTCTTCTACATCGACTGGCTCTACGGCGTGAGCGATAACACGAACGGCCCAAGCAAACGTCCGTGGGACGCGATCTCCTTCCACCCGTATGGCTCGATCATGAAGCCGAGCGCGAACGGACAGGTCGCCGCCATCATCCCGGAGCCGATCCAGGCCGTCCGCAAGCGGATGGTGGACGCGGGCGACGCGAGCAAGAAGCTCTGGATCACCGAGTATGGCTGGGAGACGACGCCCGACCAGCAGGCGGCCTTCCTCAAGCAGGGCTTGCCGTGGCTCCTCCAGCAGGACTACATCGAGGTCGCGAACCTGCACATGCTCCACGACTGGACGGGTGAGCACTACGGCCTCCTCGGAACCGAAATACCGATCTACGGCACCGGGCGGAGCATCGACGCGAGCACGCGGTTCGTGCCCAAAGAGCCGTACTACAGCGCGTACAAGACATTCCCGAAAGCCGTCGCGGCGACGGCCCCGACCGGGCCGGGGATGCTCGTCTTCCCGCAGACCGGGCATGTGATCCAGAGCGAATTCCGCGCTGCGTGGGAGCGCCTCGGCGGGGCGACGACGCTCGGCCTGCCGCGCACGGCAGAGTACGCGCGGCGTGACCCGGCAGACGGCCTCTGGTATCGCACGCAGGACTTCGAGCGCGGCAGGCTGGTTGCCCGCGTCGCCGCGAACGGGCAGCCCGCGCACGTCGATGCAGATTTGATCGTCGCGAGCGTCCTGCAAGCGAAGGGCTGGCTCGACCCGAAGACCGGCACGGCGAGCGGCCCTGCCGCCCCGGAAGCCGCCCCCGCAAACCCGGACGCCTTCTGGTTCCCCGCAGTTGGGCACGCGGTCGCGCAGCCCTTCCGCGCGATGTGGCAGCAGGCGGGCGGCCTCGCCTTCTTCGGCCTCCCGCGCACCGGCGTCGTGACCGAGAACGGGTTCGCCGCGCAGTACTTCGAGCGGGGCAGGATGGAGTTGCACGGCGACGCCGTCTGGCTCGGCCTCGTCGGCAATGAGGCCCTCGCCGGGCAGGGCTGGCTCGACGCGGGCGGCGGCCCCGTCCCCAGCACTCCCGCTGCCCGCGAGTGGGCGGGATAGATACTCTTCCAGATGTCGTCCTATAATGACAAGGGGGTGAGAGACCGGCAGGGTGATAGTGAAGACGCAACGAGGTGATGACGATGACTACCGACGCACAATCGGAACCGCTCGAATCGGCGGCAACCCTTCCTCAGGCTGAGCATTCGCGAGACGCGACACTTCACAATCGAGCGCTGACAAGGCGCGAGAGAATCGCGCACGTTCAGGCCGTCCGGGGTAAATACGCGCACATCCCGACGAGCAGCGACGCATTCATACAATCGAAGCGAGAAGAAATAGCGCGCGAAGACCGCCGGTCGTGATCGTCATCCTCGATGCAAGCGCGATAATCGCGTTCCTCCGCAATGAATCTGGCGCTGGTCTCGTTGAGGCATTGCTCATGAGTGAGACGGATCGCTGTATCGCCCATGCCATCAATCTTTGCGAAGTGTATTACGATTTCTTTCGGTCCTCCGATGCAGCGACAGCAAAGTCGGCCATTGCGGACCTCGAGAATCTTGGGATTCTCGTGAGGGAAGACATGGATCGTGCATTTTGGCAGCAAGTCGGTAGATATAAGGCCACCAACAAGGTTTCGCTTGCCGACTGCATCGCCATAGCCCTTGCAAATCTCGTCGGCGGCGAAGTAGCAACATCGGATCACCATGAGTTCGATGCCATCACGGCGGGCGGTCTCTGTCGGGTACGGTTTATCAGATGATGGATCGACGATGAGTGACCACAACGATTCAGCCACCACTCCCCCCTTCGCGGTCGGGGAGACATTCGAGGGTGAATTCGTGTTCACGGCGGAGAATATCCCCCTGATGGCGACGCTGCTCGGCGACACGAACCCGGTGCACCATCGCGCGTCGCCGGAGTTCGGCGCGCTCGTCGCGTCCGGCGCGCACATCGCAGGGCTGGTGATGGGCTTCGGCGCGTCGCGGATCACGGATCGGGCGCACTCGCTCGGGCGGACGTGGGGCATCCGCTTCCGCGCGCCCATCCTCGCCGGGGATGTGTTGCATATGATCTGGCGCATCGCGGCGGTCGAGCCGCACCGCCGGGGCACGATGATCCATCTCGAAGGCGTGGGCACTGTGGAGCGTGACGGCGAGCGGATTGTCGCCATCACGACGGACGGCACCGCGATCCTGCTGGATGGGCCGTGACGCTTCCTCACCCCCTCACTGCTATCG
>JBBSII010000403.1:0-4782 GCA_038232175.1 Thermomicrobiales bacterium | reverse complement strand
GCCGCCACATCCTTGCGCCTCGCCACCACCCGGTAACTGAACGTGCCGCTTATGTCGCTCGCCTTCTTCCCCAGGGCGGCGGCGGTCGTGCTCGGCGCTGCCGTCACCGCGAACCCGCTCGCGTCGCGTTTCGCCACATGCAGGTGGTGCTCATCATGCGCGGTGAGGAAGACATGCAGCTTGCTCGTGTCCACCACCGCCGCGAAGTCCGCGTCCAGCGTCACCTCCCCCTTCCCCCCGCTCAGCCGCCCCTCCCCGAAGTCCTCGAACCATGCCTCCGGCGACTCGACGCAGTACAGCAGCCGGTGCGTGCCGTCGGGGTGCGGCACCGCCGCGCTCTTCGTCCCCTTCACCGTCGAGTTCCCCTGGACGTAGAGGTCGCCGGGGGCGACGGCACCGTTGTTGTAGATGTTGACCGGGCCGGCGAACTGACCGGCGATCGCCCCCGCGCCGCCCGCGGCGCCCGCGAAGCCGACGGTGCCAGCGACGTTGGTGACACCGAAGAGGCCGAAGCCGGGGGCGCTGTTGACGGCGCCGACGACGCCGTAGGGCTGGCCGCTGCCACCGCCGGAGACGCCGAAGACGCCGACGTTGGTGCCGGAGACGCCGAAGACGCCGACACCGGCGCCGAAGCCGTCGCCGTAGACACCGGCGGTGTTCGCGCCGTTGCCGACCCCGTAGACGCCCGACGCGCCGGGCAGATTGCTCGCGGGCGGGTGCGCGTTGGTATTGCCAAGCACACCGTCGCTGCTGCTGCTGTTCCCGTACACCCCGTAGTTGCTGCTGCTGTTGCCGTACACCCCGCGGTAGCTGGTGCTGTTTCCGAACACCCCAGTGTTGCTGATGCTGTTCCCGTACACCCCAATGCCGCCGCCGCTGGTGCCATTCACCCCAGTGCCGGTGCCGAAGTTAGTACCGCTGACGCCGTAGGTGCTGTTGTCGTTGCCGGACCCGCGGACACCCGCGACGCTGGTGCCGGAAGGGGCATTCGTATTACCGATGACGCCATCGCCAAAGCTGCTCCCATACAGAGCGGTGCCGGTGTTACTGTTCGACACGGCTATGAGGGTGTTCGTATTGTTCTGGAGCCCGCTGGCGTAGGGCATCGTCCAGGTGGCGCCGTTCGCCGACACGCGCTCGGAGTCCGTCGCCCCCTGCACCGCCAGCCCCGCCACGAAGGCCGCTGCCGCCGCGATCAGCCCCCGCCGACCCAGTCCGGCGCGCGCCTGTGGCCCGTCCGCTACTTCCGCTCCCGCCGCTTCCGCCGGTACTCCTGCTGTCGTCTCGTGCTGTGCCGCCATCCCGCATCCTCCTTGTCCGCTGGGGTGGCCCCTCGGCCATGCCCCACGTTCCCCATGCGGCACACCCACCGGCGCCGCTCCCTACAGGATAGCGGGCGCAGCGGGCGCGCGCCATGAGACACTCACAGGAATACCCACCGGAATACCCACCGGAATACCCACATTCTTTCACGGCAGGCGTTGCGCCGTCCGCCGGAAAACGGCGGGAGCGGGCAATCCGGGTGCGTCCGTCTCAGGGACACGGAGCGTGAGCACCACAGCAAGCAATATTCCGTTTTGTCATGATGGAAGAACGTTTGATTGCAGGGCTGATGCGTTCTCGGTCAACCTCACCCCCGGCCCCTCTGAGAATGCATAAGCCCTGAGGGCACGGAGAGCACAGAGAGCACAGAGGAGAGAAAATATATTTGGATTCTCTCTGTGTCCTCTGTGCCCTCTGTGTTAAACCCCCCATCCCTCCTGGTATCGTGGCGGTTCATTTTCCCGCAGGCGGTCATCCATGCGGCGCGTTCTTGACGTACCTCTACTATGGGGTTCCGTCGTATCGAGGAGGTAGCAGATGCTCGCCAGCATTCGATCCATAGCGCGCAGCCGCATCAGTATCGCGGCGGCGCTCGCGGTGCTGCTCGTCGGCATCGTGACCGTTGGGCAGCCGACACGCGTTGCCGCCGATGTCTCGGTCAACATCATGGGCTTTGCGTTCATGCCGACGCCGCTGACCATCCCGGTCGGCGCAACGGTGACCTGGGTCAACAAGGACGGCTCGCCGCACACGACCACCAGCGATTCCGGCGTCTGGGATTCCCGGACGCTGGTGATGAATGAATCGTACTCGTTCACCTTCAAAGAGGCGGGCACATTCCCGTATCACTGCATGATTCACGGGACAATGCATGGCACGGTCGTTGTCACCCCGGCGACTGGGTCGGCACCGGCTGTGAGTGCCCCGAATGGCGGCCCGCAGATATTTGCGAACCTGGCATTCCAGCAATTGTGGGCGCAGACCGACGCGAATCCGTCGGGCGGCTCCTATCTCTGGGGGCCGGGGCCGTTCACGGGCGGGATGATGGAGGAGTACGTGGAGGCGACGGGCGGGAAGCGGCTCGTGCAGTACTTCGACAAGGCTCGAATGGAACTGAATGCGCCCGGTGGGCCGGTCACGGCGGGGCTGCTTTCGGTCGAACTGATCTCCGGCAGGCAGCAGAACGGCAACGCGACGTTCATGCAGCGCGCCCCGGCGAAAGTCACCGTCGCGGGCGACCCCGACAATGCGTTCCCCACGTACGCCAACCTCGCGATGTTGCAGGGCGCGGAGCCGAACAACACGAACGGCAAGCAGATCACCAGGCAGATCAACGCGGACGGCACCACCGGCACCGCCGCCGCCAATGATCCGCTGGCGCAGACGACGGGCTACGACGACGCGACGAAGCACAACATCCCGAAGGCGTTCGTCGATTTCCGCAATGCGCCGAACCTCGGCGGGATCGGTGCGATTGGCTTCGCGATCACGGAGCCGGTCTGGGCGAATGTGAAGGTCAATGGCAAGGTGGTGCCGGTGCTCATCCAGGCATTCGAGCGGCGCGTCCTGACGTACACCCCGGACAATCCGCCCCTCTTCCGCGTCGAGTACGGCAACATTGGCCGCGCCTACAACACCTGGAGGTATGGCGTATAGCGGGTGTCGGTGGCGCACGGCCAGGTCGCGCCATCATTGATGCCACGACAGTGATTTCATCGAGGGCACGCAGAGCGGGAAGGAGGAATGCCGCGTGCGCGACACGTAGCCGCAACGGGCACGAAACGCATCGAGAAGAAATATGTGGGCGCCGATGCCCGGTATGAACGGAAGAGGAGCACGATGGAATCCGAGAAGGACGAGCAGGGACAGTTCAGTCGCCGAGGGCTGCTTGGCGCCGGGGTCGTCGCGGCATCCGCGTTGGCGATGACCGCGCTGGCGAGCACGGGGGAAGTGGCGCTGGCCGATGCGCCGCCGCTCAGCACGGCGCGCGAGACGATCACCCTTGCGGCGGCGCAGGCGCTCATCGCCGCCGGGATGGCGAAGGCGCAGGAGATCAATGTGCCGATGTCCATCGTGATCGTGGACGAGAGTGGCGTGATGAAGGCGTTCGCCCGGATGGACGGCAACAGCCTCGCCAGCGTCGAACTCGTCCAGGAGAAGGCGTTCACCGCCGCCGCGTTCCGCACGCCAACGCACATCCTCGCCGACCGGAACAAGGACGACCCGACGCGCATCGCCTCGTTCACGGCGGCGCCCCATGTCACCTTGCTCGGTGGTGGGTACCCGATCGCGAAGGGAAATGTTGTTGTGGGCGGCATCGGGGCCGGTGGTGGCACGCCCGAGCAGGACCGGATGGTCGCGGAGGCCGCGCTCGCATCCCTCGCGTGATGCACAATCTGCAACGCACAATGTGAACCGGGAATGCCGGTTCGCACGTGTACAGGAGGGAAGGGCCATGCTGGTTTTTCAGCATGGCCTCCTGTTTGTCGCGTCGTGCGTCGTGCGTCGTGATGGGGATTGTGTGAGTCAGACAGAGACGGAACAGCGAGCAGTTGATCGTCGGTGGGTCCTCCGCGCCCTCACGGGCGTCGCACTTGGCGGCATCGCGACGGCGACAACAGGAGCGAATCGGGAGGCGCGCCCACTCATCGCGGGAGATGACGGGATCGCCACTACCCGCCCGCCCGCCTTACCGACGATGGCTGCGGGTGTGGCTTCGCCATCTGTGCAGATAAACGCCGCGCCTGCGTCTCCCGCCCTTCGCACCCTCAGCGGTCACACCGACCGCGTGCTCGGGGTCGCGTTCTCTCCCGATGGTCAGCTCATCGCCTCCGTTTCGTTCGACAAGACGGTTCGGCTGTGGAATGTCACCGATGGCACCCCGGTTCGTGTGCTCAAGGGGCATACCGACCGCGTCGATGGTGTCGCCTTCTCGCCGGATGGCGCCCTCCTCGCCTCGGCATCAACCGACAGGACGGTGCGAATCTGGAACGTCGGCGACGGTACCGTCGTGCAGACGCTCGCGGGGCACACCGATGCCGTGATGACCGTCGGCTTCGCGCCGGACGGCCAAACCGTCGCGTCGGGCGGGTTTGATCAGACGATCCGTCTCTGGAGTGTGGCGGATGGCAGCGGGGTTCGGATGCTGAAGGGGCACACCGCGCGCGTCTCCGGCCTCGCGTTCACGCCGGATGGCCAGTCGATTGTCTCTGGTGGTTTCGATGACAGCGTGCGCATCTGGCAGGTCGCGGACGGTACGATGCTTCGCATGCTCTCCGGTCACACCGATCATGTGTCGAGCGTCACGGTAATCGGAATCGGGATCGGGCAGAACGACAAGGTTGCATCGGGCGGGTTCGACAAGTCCATCCGACTCTGGAACTTCGCGGACGGCGCGACGCTGCGGACATTCACGGGCCACACGGATTGGGTGATGGGCGTCGCCGCGACACCGGATGG
>JBBSII010000402.1:0-4800 GCA_038232175.1 Thermomicrobiales bacterium | reverse complement strand
TGCATGGAGGGCGATTCGCGACGCGCCAGCACGGCGATGCACTTTCCCTCTTTCGCCTGCTGGGATGCGCGTTCCGTCAAGGTTTGTGCATCGACGATTTCCAGTGGTGTCATCGGTGCATAATGGCTCGGTAGGGTGCCGGAGGCGCGGGGCGAGGCGGCATGGGATGTACTTGGCGGCGCACCGAGGACCGCCGCGAGTTGCGCCGGGGAGATGCCGCCGGGCCGCAGCAGCACGGGACAGTCGCCGCTCATATCCACAATCGTTGATTCGACACCAACATCGGTCGGGCCGCCATCCAGAATCAGATGGACCGCAGCCCCGAGTTCCGCGCGGACGTGCGCGGCGCGCGTTGGGCTGAGGCGACCAAAGCGGTTGGCGGACGGCGCGACGATGCCATCCCCGAATGCTTCCAGCAGTTCATGCGCGACGGGATGGCTCGGCACGCGGATCGCGACGGTTTCCTGCCCCCCGGTGACGAGATCGAGCACATGGGCGGCGCGTGTGAGCACCATCGTCAGCGGGCCGGGCCAGAAGGCCGCCGCGAGGCGTGCGGCGTCGGGCGGAGTGTGACGCACCCACGCGCCCATCGCACCCGCGTCCATGAGGTGGACGATCACCGGATGGTCCGCCGGGCGACCCTTCGCGGCGAAGAGGCGGCGGATCGCCTCCGGGTTGCGCGCGTCCGCGCCGAGGCCGTACACCGTCTCCGTCGGGAACGCGACGAGGCCACCCGACCGGAGGATCGCGACCGCTTTCACAATGTCGTTGGCAGAGACCAACCTACCCCCCGACCCCCTCCCTCGAAGGGAAGGGGTGACTTTATCCAGGCATCGTGCCGTATCCATCAACATCGAACCCATCCCCGCCGCAGTATACAATGCCCTATCAGACGAACGCGCGGGCAGCGGGCAGCAGAAAGGAATCGCGATGACGGACCAACAGGTCTCTCAGTCCTCAGTCCTCAGTCCTCAGTCCTCAGTCCTTCCTCAGGCCTCCGGGCAGCGGTACATCCTCGCGCTCGATCAAGGGACGACGAGTTCGCGCGCGATGCTCTTCGACCACGCCGGGCAGGTTGTCGGGGTGCGGCAGCGGGAGTTCCCGCAGATTTACCCGCAGCCCGGCTGGGTGGAGCACGACCCGGAGACAATCTGGGAGACGCAGCGCGGCGTCACGACCGACGTGCTCGCGGCGTCGGGGGTGACAGCGGTGAATATCGCGGCAATCGGCATCACGAACCAGCGCGAGACGACCGTCGTCTGGGATCGAAAAACGGGCCAGCCGATTGCCAACGCCATCGTCTGGCAGGACCGGCGCACGGCGGGCTACTGCGACGCCCTGAAGGCCGCCGGGTGGGAGGATCGCGTCCGCGCCAAAACGGGACTCGTGATCGACGCCTACTTCTCCGGCACGAAGATCCGCTGGCTCCTCGAAAACATCCCCGGCGCGCGGGCAAAGGCGGAGCGCGGCGACCTCGCCTTCGGCACGATCGACACCTTCCTCATCTGGCGGCTGACGGGTGGGTCGCGGCACGTCACGGACGTCACGAACGCCTCGCGCACCCTGCTGTTCAACATCCACACCGGCGAGTGGGACGACGACCTGCTCGCGGAACTCGCCATCCCCCACGCGATGCTCCCGGAGGTGCTGCCATCCAGTGGCCCGTTCGGCGAGACCGACGCCAGCCTCTTCGGTCGGCCGATTCCCATCACGGGGGTCGCGGGGGATCAGCAGGCCGCCACCTTCGGGCAGGCGTGCTACATCCCCGGCATGGTGAAGAACACCTACGGCACCGGCTGCTTCATGCTAATGAACACCGGCGCCGAGGCGAAGGAGTCGAAGAACGGCCTCCTCACCACCGTCGCGTGGGGGCTTAACAGGACTGAGGACTCAGGACTGAGGACTGAGGGCATTGAATCCCGCTCAGTCCTCAGTCCTGAGTCCTTAGTCCTTACCTATGCTTTGGAAGGCGCCATCTTCGTGACGGGCGCGGCGGTGCAGTGGTTGCGGGACGGGCTGCGGATTATCGAGCGAGCGGCGGAGACGGACGCGCTCGCGGCGTCCGTACCGGACACGGGCGGCGTCTACCTCGTGCCGGCGTTCGCGGGGCTGGGCGCGCCGTACTGGGACCCGTACGCGCGCGGCACGATCGTCGGCCTGACGCGCGGCAGCGGGCGACCGGAGATCGTCCGGGCGACGCTGGAGGCGGTCGCGTACCAAACGCGGGACGTGCTCGACCTGATGCGGCGGGAGAGCGGCATCGCGGTGAAGCAACTGCGGGTGGACGGCGGGATGGTGCAGAACACCTTTCTCATGCAATTCCAGGCGGACATCCTCGGCGTGCCGGTGCAGCGCCCGCAGGTGACGGAGACGACCGCGCTCGGCGCGGCGTACCTCGCGGGGCTGGCGGTCGGCTACTGGCGGGATCAGGACGAGATCGCCGCGAACTGGGCGGTGGATCGGACGTTCGCGCCGCGCATGGGCGACGATGAACGCGAATCGCTGTACGTGGGCTGGCGGCGTGCCGTGGAGCGTGCGCGCCATTGGGTGGAAGAATAAGCGCATGTGACGCGGCTATGAGAGCAGCGCGAGCAACTCCGCACCATACGCCTCGGCGGTCTTGTCGCCGATGCCCTTGATGCGCCGGAGTGCGTCGGCGGAATGGGGCCGTGTGACGGCGAGCGCCTCGATGGTCGCGTTGGGGAGGATGCAGTACGCGGGCAGGCTCGCTTCGCGCGCCTTCTCGGTGCGCCACGCCTTCAGTTCCGCGAGCAGATTGGGGTCCGCTTCCTCCGCGTCATCGGGCGCGAACTGCGTGTGGGCCCAATCGGGTAGCAGCGAGGGATCATCAATCGCCTGTCGCCCGCGCGCTGTGAGCGACAGCAGGCGGAAATCGGTACTCGTATCTCGGACGAAGTATCCCTCTTCGATTAGCCGTTCTACCAGTGCGCGTAACGGTTCATTACTGAGATGTTGGAGGTTTCCGTATTCAGTACAACGATCCGGTTCGACGGGACTGTTGGCTGCACCTTTCAGTACGCGAACAAGTCCACTGCGGCCCATCGGGTAAGGCAACGCGGCGAGGCCCATCAGGATCCGCAGTGCATCCGGGCGGTCGTCGGCTTCGCGAACGGGGATCGGGCGTCGCACGCGCGTCGGCAGGGTGGTGTGTTGCCGATCTCCGGGGGCGCAGACATCGCAAGCGGTGCCACAGCGGGCCATCCGCTGGCTGAAGTGGGCGGCGAGCGCGCGGTGGCGACAGACCGCGCCCTTGGCGTACGCCGCCATCGCCTCGATGCGCTGATCCTGCCGCGCCTGATAGTCCGTCAGCAGCGTGTCGATCCGCTCGCCCACATCGGCGGGCGCGGCGACGAACTCGATCAGCGGGTCGCGCCCGCTGCCCGCGTAGCGGATCAGGTCGGCGTCCGCCCACTGGAGCAGGTCTGCTTCGAGCGCGGAGGGCGGCGTGTCGCAGGTGCGCGCGAGGTCGAGCAGGCTCAGGTCCGCCGTCTGACCGACCGCCATGCCGCTCCCCTGCGCGAACCGGCGGATGTCCGGGTCGGTGTCGCTCCGCAGCGTAATTGTCGCGCTCCGGGGTAGGTCGAAGTGGCGGCGAATCAGCCCCACGCGCTCCAACATGCTGACGCCGACGCGCACGAAGGTCTCGTCGTTGCGGCCCGCCTCGCGTTGGAGCGTTTCGAGCGAGACGATGCCGTACCGGCCGGAGACGAAGCCGCGCAGCGTGCGATACAACTGCCGCAGATCGGCCTTCGTGATCGCCTCCTGCTTCAGCCAAGTGCTCAGTTGCGCCTTGTCTGCGGCGGCGTAGAGGAGGATGCAGCGGGCGGGCTGGCCGTCGCGCCCGGCGCGGCCCGCCTCCTGGTAGTACGCCTCGACGCTCTGCGGCAGGTTGTAGTGGATGATCGCGCGCACGTCCGCCTTATCGACGCCCATGCCGAAGGCGACCGTCGCGACGAGCACCCGTGTCTCACCGCGCATGAACCGCTCCTGCACGGCGGCGCGGTCGGCAACCTGCGCGTGGTAATGCTCCGCCTGCACACCGCCACGCCGGAGCCGCATCGCCAACTCCTCGCAGGCGTCGCGGGAGCGGGCGTAGACGATCATCGGGCCGACGATCTCCCGGCACAACTGGACGACGGCGGTGATCTTCTCCGTGCGGTTGCCCGCGCGGTGTACCTCGAAGTGCAGGTTCGGGCGGAAGACGGAGGCCGTGACCTGCGCCATCGGGCCGAGCCGCTCCTGAATCTCCCCCTGCGTCTCGACGGTCGCCGTCGCCGTGAGCGCGAGCACGGGCGGGGCGCCGAGATCGTCCAGGGCGGCGCGGATGAAGAGGTAATCGGGCCGGAAACTCAACCCCCACATGCTGACGCAGTGCGCCTCGTCCACGACAAAGAGCGACACACCGGCGCGCTTGAGGGCGTGGAGGAAGGGCCGCTGCCGGAGCCGTTCGGGCGCGATGTAGACGAGTTTGTAGTCGCCCGCCGCGATGCCGCGCATCCGCTCGCGCACCTCGCCCGCCGTCATGCTGCTGTTGATCGCGGTCGCGCGCGGTCGCAGGCCGTCCGGCAGGCCGTCGATCTGGTCCTTCATCAGCGCGATCAGCGGGCTGACGACGAGCGTCGCCTGCGGCAGGAGCATCGCGGGTAACTGGTACGTGAGCGACTTGCCCGCGCCCGTCGGCATGATCGCGAGCGTGCTCTGGCCGGACAGCACATTGCCGATCACCTGCGCCTGATTCGGGCGGAAATCCCGCAGGCCGAATTGCTCCTCCAGGAGCGT
>JBBSII010000401.1:0-4819 GCA_038232175.1 Thermomicrobiales bacterium | reverse complement strand
GACATCGTCGCCACCGGCAGCGTCACCCTCGTCCAGTCGCTCGGGCGCGAGGGCCTCATCGACGCCTACCGGCTCTTCGTCTACCCGGTCGTCCTCGGGCACGGGCGTCGTCTCTTCCCCGACGGCATCGACAGCAAACTGCGACTGGTCGACACCAGGACCTTCCGCTCAGGCATCGTGCTGCTATCGTATCGGCAGGCACGGGCCGATGATGACGGGGTACGCTGACCGCGACTCCCCGACGTAAATCAGCCCTCAACCTTCAGCCCTCAACGCTTCGAGCGTGTGAGTCTGATCCTGCCGCATCTGGGCGATGAGATCGTCCACGCTGGCGAACTTCGCGTCGCCACGCAGCCAGTAGATGAAGTGGACGCTGATCGTCTTATCGTAGAGGTCGCCGTCCCAGCCAATGAGATTCGGCTCGACGGAGCGGGGGCCGTTGTCGAACTGCGGGCGGGGGCCGATGTAGGTCATCGCCGGGTGGCGCGTCGGGTCTTCCTCAATCGTCACCCACGTCGCGTAGATGCCATCCTTCGGCACGACGACGCCCGGTTGCACCCGTACATTCGCGGTCGGGAAGCCGATCTGCCGCCCGCGCCCCGCGCCCCGCACCACCGGACCACACAGCACGTACGGCCTGCCGAGGAGCCGCGCCGCCTCCGCCACCCGCCCCGCGAGCAGGTGCTCGCGAATGTTCGTGCTGCCGATCATCTCGCCCCCCGGCGCGTCGTCCAGGTGAATGCGCGGGAGCACATGGAGGGTGTACCCGAACGTCTCACCGAGCGCGCGCAGCACATCGGTGTTCCCCTCGCGCCCCTTGCCGAAGGCGAAATCGTCGCCCACCCAGACCTCGACGGGCTGCACGGCGCGCGCGATTGCCGCCATGAAATCCCGCGCGGCGGTGTTCGCGGTCTCGCGCGTGAAGGGGTAGATGACGAGCACATCGACGCCGAGCGTCGCCATCAGCGCCGCCTCATCGTCCACGGTTGTGATGCGCGGCGGCGCGGACTCCGGCGCGAGCACCGCGCGGGGGTGCGGATCGAACGTGACGACGACGGAGCGCACGCCGCGCGCCCGCGCCCGCTCGACGACGAGGCCGATCAGCCGTTGATGCCCGCGATGGACGCCATCGAACGTCCCAATAGTCAGCACCGATGGCGCGGCGGGCAAATCCGCGAGCGAACGCACGATACGAGTGCTGAGTGCTGCGGGTGCCCTTTGGGCGGCATGAGTGCTGAGTGCGGGGGGGGACAGCCCCTCAGCACGATCATCTATCTCTTTGACCTTTTCTGGCACGCCAGCCACTCGCTATCTGGAGCACTCAGCACTCAGCACTCAGCACTCAGCACTTACTCGCTCGTCACTACCTTCTTCGGTCGCCACGCGCCATCCACACCGAACCCGACACCGCGCCAGTTCCCCGCCGCGTCGTACGCGCGGACATTGACCGCAGGGCGCGCCGCGCCGTCCGCGATTGCCTTCCCCTGCGCCCAATCGCGCGCGGCGGCGTCATCGAGCAGGAGGGCGGGCCAGTCCGTGAGCGCGGCATCGGGGTGCACCGCCACCTGCGGCCACGCCGCGCGGAGGTCCGACAGGGCCGCGAGTGCATCGAGCGACCACGCCTCGCACAACCGGAACGGGCCGGAGCGCAGCCGCACCAGTTGCGCCAGCGTCCCCCCGCACCCGAGCAGGTTCCCCAAGTCGCGCGCGAGGGCACGAATGTACGTGCCCGCCCCACAGTCTACCACCAGCCATGCCACCGGAGGAGACCACGCGACGAGCGCGATCCGGTGCACCGTCACCCGCCGCGCCGGGACATCCACCACCTGCCCCGCCCGCGCCAGCGCGTACGCCCGCTTGCCCGCAATGTGGATCGCGGAGTACGCGGGCGGTATCTGCGTGATTGTGCCCGTGAACTGCGGCAACTGCTCCCGCACCATCTCAAGGGATAGGTGCGAGGCGTCGCGCTCATGGCGTACCCAACCGTCGAGGTCGTCGGTCTCCGTCGTCGTGCCGAGGAGCACCGCCGCGAGGTAGGTCTTGCCGCGCGCGGAGAGGTACTCGACGACCTTCGTCGCCTCCCCGACGCAGACCGGGAGCACGCCCGTCGCCGCCGGATCGAGCGTGCCCGCGTGCCCGACGCGCCGCTCGCCCGTCAGCCGCCGCACCCGCGCCACGACATCGTGCGCCGTCCACCCCGTGGGTTTGTCGATCACGAGTATGCCGGTGAGGATGTTCCTAACTCCCTGAAGTAACGAGTAGCGAGTAACGAGAAGGGACCAACCCCTCGTTACTCGTTACTCGTTACTTCTCACACCACCCGCCGCGCGGCAGCGACGCCCCAGCGATCCACAATCGTGCCATCGCGCACGATCACGAGTTCATCGACGAGGTTCGCGACGGGACAGGAGTGGATCGGGATGATTTCGAGCATCTCCCCGATGCGAACATCGCTGCCGTGCGGGTCGAGCCGCAGCCAGCCGTGCTCCTCCGAGAGTCCGACGATCTGAATATCTTCCCTGCCGACGACGATGCCGTGCCCGCCGCTCGATGTCATGCCGTGGACGCCCTTATCCGATGTGAGCGTCTTCGACCCCGCGTCCATCACCGCCCGTTCGCGCGCCGAATGGCTGACGACGGTGGCGAGGATGCGCAGGGCGCACCGCTTCGGCGCGACGACACCAAGGCCGACCTGCATCGCGTCGTAGAAGACGTAGTTGCCGGGGCGCATCTCCGTGATGCCGGGGATGCTCGCCGCCGCCGGGCCACCGGGGGTCGAGCCGCTGCTGACGCGCGCCGGGGGCAGCCCCGCCTCCGTCAGCGCGTTCGCCGTCGCAACGAGCGTGCGCGCCGCCGCCCGCCCGACCTCCGCCCGCTCCTCCGGGTCCGGGGCGGCGTATGTCTGCCCCTCATGCATGCAAATGCCGCCGAAGCGCAGGCCAAGCGTCTCCGCCACCTGCCGCGCGAGCGCGACCGCAGGCGCACCGGGCTTCACCCCGACGCGCCCCAGCCCGGTATCCACCTTGACGAGCACCTCCAGCGGCGCACGCACATCGCTGAAGACGCTCGCGAGCGCGGCGATCCCTTCCGGACTGTCCACGATGGTCGAGACAACCATGCCGGGTCGCCGGGCGAGGGCGAGCAGCCGTTGCGCCTTTTGCGCCGTCACGAGGGGGTAGCAGATGAAGATGTCCGTGATCCCCGTATCCGCCAGCGCCTCCGCCTCGCCGAGCTTCGCGCAGGTCACACCGACGGCCCCGGCCTCCAATTGCATCCGCGCGATCTCGGGCGTCTTGTGCGTCTTGATGTGTGGGCGGAGCGCGACCCCCTGCGCCATTGCCACCGCCGCCATCTCCGTGATATTCCGCGTGAGCGCGTCCAGATCGACGATCACGCTCGGTGTATCAAGATCCGCGTACCGCATCCTCGCCTCCGTCTGAGAGAACCAACCGCGAAGGCGCGAAGGACGCGAAGGACGCGAAGGAAAGAAGGAGTTTCTTGTTTTCTCCTCCCCTCTTCGCGTCCTTCCGGGTGCCCTCTGGGCAGTATTCGCGGTTCAACGTAGCCTCACGCTTCCTGGATGATACCCGCGAGGACGTCGGGATCGACGTTGCCGCCGGAGAGGATGACGCCGACGCGCTTCCCCGCCACCGGGATTTTCCCCGCGAGGATCGCCGCGACGCCGACCGCGCCCGTCGGCTCGACGAGCACCTTGAGGCGGAAGAGGAGGAACCGGAGCGCCGCCTTGATCTCGTCGTCGTTGACGAGCACGACCGCCTCAAGGTTCTCCTGCTCGATGGGGAAGGTCAGTTTGCCCGGCGCGAGCGTACGGATGCCATCGGCAATCGACGCGGGCGGCAGGACGCTAACAATCTTCCCCTGCTGCAAGGAGAGGTAGGTGTCGTTGCCATCCTCCGGTTCGACGCCGAAGATGCGCACCGTCGGCCACGCCGCGCGGGCCGCGAGGCAACTGCCGCTAATGAGGCCGCCCCCGCCGACACAGGAGACGAGAATATCCAGCGGTGGCGCCTGATCGCGCATCTCGTAGACCGCCGTCCCCTGCCCCGCGATGATGTACGGGTCGTCGTACGGCGGTACGACGACGAGGCCGCGCTCCTCGCCCAGTTTCCGCGCAATCGCCTCGCGATCCTCCGTCAGGCGGTTGTAGCGCACAATCTCCGCGCCGTAGCCCCGCGTCGCCGCAACCTTCGTGGCGGGCGCGTCGTGCGGCATGACGATCACGGCGGGGATGCCGAGCAGGTGGCTCGACAGTGCGACGGCCTGCGCGTGGTTGCCGGACGAGAACGCGACGACGCCGTGCGTTCGCTCCTCCGGCGTCAGGACGCTAAGGCGGTTGAACGCGCCACGGAACTTGAACGCGCCCGCGCGCTGGAGGTTCTCGCACTTGAGGTAAACGTCCGCGTCCACCCGTTCATTCAGGGTGCGCGAGGTAATCACGGGCGTGACGTGCGCGTGCCCCGCGATCTGCCGCGCCGCCGCCTCCACATCCGCAAAAGTGACCGCCAGTGCCGCCGCATCCGTGACCATAGCGTTTCTTCCCTCCCCTGCTGGCTTCTCCCTGCCCGCGCCACACCGGTTGTTGCGTGGCCATCGGGACACTTGACTGTATCACTATTCATAGCGTGACGACACGTTGCGCATTGCCTCATCAGAAATCGGCTCTGGCACACTCTCGGTGATGTGGGTAGATGTGGTTCCTTCGGCTGCATCTGGAAAACTCTCCTCATGCATTGCCAGATAGAGGCGCGCCGCTCGATCAGTTGGCGTGGTAGGCGCAGCGGGCGAAAGCGACGAAATG
>JBBSII010000400.1:0-4828 GCA_038232175.1 Thermomicrobiales bacterium | reverse complement strand
CCATCTCCACATCGGGGAATTCCTGTGCGACCTCCATCGCGACCTCGCGCCAGAGCCGGGAGGACATCAGGACGTTCGCCTTGTCCACGCTCGTCACCTTGCCGCGCCGCTGCCGGGCGAGTTCGCAGGCGAGGCGGACGACGCGCCGCACCTCCCCCTCGGTGTAGTAGAGCGTGTCCACGGCGGCACGCTGACCGTCCGGCGCGGTCATGCGCTCCTTCGGCGTGCCGAAGTACAAGCCACCCGTCAGCTCGCGCACGATCAGCATATCGACGCCCTCAAGCACGCTCGCCTTGAGCGGGGAGGCGTCGGCGAGCGCGGGCGTCGCGAGGACGGGGCGGAGGTTCGCGTAGAGGTTGAAGTCCTTGCGGAGCCGGAAAATCGCGTCCTCCGGGCGCACCGTGGCATAGGCATCCTGCACCGCGCCGCCGACCGCACCGAAGAGAATGCTGTCGCTCGCCTGGGCAAGGCCCATCTCCTCGTCCCGAATCGGGATGCCGTATGCCTCGATGCCGGAGATGCCGACCAACCCTTCCTCGAATGTGAAGTGGTGGCCGAATCGCTCGCCGACCGCGTCGAGCGCCTTGCGCGCCTCCGCCATCACCTCCGGGCCGATGCCGTCGCCGGGGAGGCAGAGGATGTTGTACTCGGTCATGCCGTCGCCTCGGCGTTGGCCGTCTGTCGCTCGGCCTCGGCGGCGATCTTGTTGCGGATCGAGTTAATCAGGCCCCCCGCCTTGATGATCTCCATGATCGCGGGTGGGTACGCGGATGCCTGATACTGCTCGCCGCGCGTCACGTTGTAGATCGTGCCCGTCTCCAGATCGACGTGAATCTCGTCGTTCGGCTGCACCTTCTCCGCCGCCTCCGCCGATTCGAGCACCGGCAGGCCGATGTTGATCGCGTTGCGGAAGAAGATGCGCGCGAAGTTCTCCGCGATCACGCACGAGACGCCCGCGCCAAGGAGCGCCATCGGCGCGTGCTCGCGCGACGAGCCGCAGCCGAAGTTTGCCTTCGCGACGATGATGTCGCCCTTCCGCACCTTCGAGGAGAAGGCGGGATCAACCCCCTCCAGCGCGTGCTTGCCTAGTTCTTCCTTCGTGTTCGCCGTCAGGTAATGCGCCGGGATGATGACGTCCGTGTCGATGCTCGGCCCGAAAGTCCACGCGAATCCGTTCAGTTCGGTGCTCATCTGAATTCCTTACCTCCTAGCCCCCTCCCTCGAAGGGAGGGGGAACCGGAGGGCGCACGGCTGTGCGCCCCTACCTGCCAAATGTCTTCTCCCCTCTCCTCTCCATCGCAATGGCTCCGTATGAGAGGGACCGGGGGTGAGGTTCCCTTACGCCGGGACCAGACTGGCGACCTCGCGCGGGTCGGTGATGCGACCCGTGATCGCGGAGGCCATCGCGACAGCGGGATTGGCGAGGTAGACGTGCGCCTCGACGTGCCCCATGCGGCCACGGAAGTTGCGGTTGGTCGTGGAGACGATCACGTCCTGCTCGTCCGCGACACCCATGTAGCCACCGAGGCAGGGGCCGCACGTCGCGGTGCTGAAGACCGCGCCCGCCGACGCGAATTTCTCCGCCAGCCCCTCGCGCATCGCCTGGATGTAAACATCCTGCGAGCCGGGGATGACGATGCAGCGCACGCCCTCGGCGATCTGGTTGTCGGCGAGGATCGACGCGGCGAGCCGCAAGTCCGAGATGCGCCCGTTCGTGCAGGAGCCGATCACGACCTGATTGATCTTCGTCCCTGCGAGGTGGCTGACCGGGAATACGTTCGACGGCGAGTACGGCGCGGCGATCTGCGGCTCCATCGTCGAGCAGTCGAACTCGATCACGCGGGCGTACGTCGCGCCCGCGTCCGCCTCGACCGGCTCGTATGGGACATTGGTGCGGCTGGCGAGGTACTCGCGCGTGATCTCATCGAAGGGGAGGATGCCGTTCTTGCCGCCCGCCTCGATCGTCATATTCGTGATCGTCAGGCGGCCCTCCATCGGCAGGTCGTTGATGGCGGAGCCGGTGAACTCAATCGCCATATACCGCGCGCCATCGTCGCCGATCTCGCCAATCGTCCGCAGCACGAGGTCCTTGCCGCCGACGAACTCCGGCAGCCTGCCGCTGTAGACGACCTTGATCGACTCCGGCGTCTTGAGCCACGTCATGCCCGTCGCCATCGCGGCGGCGATGTCCGTCGAACCCATGCCGGAGGAGAAGCAGTTCAATGCGCCATAGGTGCAGGTGTGCGAGTCCGCGCCGATGATCAGATCACCGGGGCGGCAGTAGCCCCGCTCCGGCAAGACGACATGCTCGATGCCACCCCGCCCGATCTCGAAGTAGACGCACCCCTCTTCTTTCGCGAAGGTGCGCATGATCTCGCAGTTGCGCGCCGCGAAGAGGTCCTTCGCGGGGGCGAAGTGCGACGGCACCATCACGACCTTGCTCGGGTCGAAGGTGTGCGGCAACCCCGTCCTCTTGAACTCGCGGATGGCAATCGGCGCGGTCACGTCGTTCGCCATCACGAGGTCCACGCTCACATCCACCAGATCACCCGCCTGCACGCCCGGCAACCCGGCGTGGCGCGCGATAATCTTCTCCGTCATCGTCATCGGTTTCGTTGTACTCATCTCCCATTACCCTCCTACAAGGTAAAATGAAATACTCTGAACCGCGAAGGCGCGAAGAACACGAAGAGGGGAAGAGCAATACAAACTCTTCTTCTCTTCTCCTCCCTTCTTCGTGTTCTTCGCGCCTTCGCGGTTCAATCGTTTGTCCTTAGACCAGTGCCGCCTGGTGGGCGGTGCGCGTGGTGCGGGAGGCGCGGGCGATGGCGGCGATGTACGCCTCCGCGCTCCCCGCGAGGATGTTTGTGTTCAGCCCCTGACCGCCGTAGATTTTGCCGTCGCCGCCAACGATGCGGACATGCACCGTCGCCTGCGCGTCGATGCCGCTGGTCACGGCGTCCACGATGTAGGATTCGAGCTTGTATTGTGTGCCCGTCGCCATGTCGATGGCGCCGAACAGCGCCTCGACAGGTCCGCCGCCGGTCGCGTCGGCAGCGCGCCCCTCGCCGTCCACCGTGATCGCGA
This sequence comes from Thermomicrobiales bacterium, assembly GCA_038232175.1. Lineage (GTDB taxonomy): Bacteria > Chloroflexota > Chloroflexia > Thermomicrobiales > JALYUS01 > JALYUS01. Next base: position 1,741 of record JBBSII010000400.1, on the reverse strand, counting down.
CGCTCGCCACGGCGCGGCCCTCGGCCCCGGTTTCGAGGTGCCAACTGCGCAGTGTGAAGCCGTCGGGCGGGAGGCTCATCTCGTTCTCGATCAGGGCGATGATGTCATCCTCACTGACGTGCTTCTTCTCGTCGCAGAGGCGGATAAACCGGTCGTAGGCGTGCTGTGCCTGCTCCGGCGTCAGGGGGTAGCCGAGTTGTTCGAGCCGCCCCGTGAAGCCGTGCCGCCCGCTGTGCTTCGTCAGCACGATCGCGGAGCGCTCCCAGCCGACGGACTGCGGCATCATGATCTCGTACGTCCGCTGATTCTTCAGGATGCCGTCCTGGTGGATGCCGGAGCCGTGGGCGAAGGCATTCTGCCCGACGATGGCCTTGTTCGCCTGCACGACCATACTGCTCGCGTGGCCGACGAGGCGGCTTGTCGCGACGAGGTGCTCCGCGCGGATGTTCGTGTCGTACCCGCCGAAGTAGTCCTTGCGCGTCCGCAGCGCCATCACGACTTCCTCGAGCGCGGTGTTGCCCGCCCGCTCGCCGATGCCGTTGATCGTGCACTCGACCTGCCGCGCGCCCGCGTCGATAGCGGCGAGGGCGTTCGCCGTCGCCATGCCGAGGTCGTTGTGGCAGTGGGCGGACCAGATCGCCCTGTCCGCACCGGGGGTGTGCTCGATCAGGTAGCGAAAGAGGGCGGCGTGTTCCTCCGGCGTGCTGTAGCCAACGGTGTCCGGCACGTTGATCGTCGTCGCGCCCGCCGCGATCGCCATGCCGAAGATGCGGACGAGGTACTCCTTCGGGGAGCGCGTCGCGTCCATCGCGGAGAACTCGACGTTGCTGGTGAACGCCTTCGCCTGCCGGATCGCCGCCTCCGCCATCACGAGCACCTGGTCCTGATCCTTCTTCATCTGGTACTCGAGGTGGATCGGGCTGGCGCTGATGAAGGTGTGGATGCGCGGCTCCTCGGCGGGCCGTAGCGCCTCGATGGCCGCCTCCACATCCACCTTGACGGCGCGGGCGAGGCCGCAGACGGTGACGCCCTTCGCGCGCTGGGCGATCTGGCGTACGGCGTCGAGGTCGCCGGGAGAGGCGATGGGAAAGCCCGCCTCGATGATGTCCACCCCGAGGCGCACGAGCGCGTCGGCAACCTCCAGTTTCTCCGAGACCGTCATGCTCGCGCCGGGCGACTGCTCGCCGTCGCGCAGCGTCGTGTCGAAAATATAGATGCGCTTCCCGGCGTCGATGGCCGGGCTGGGTACGCTCGACGATGGGGTCTCGATTTCGTTCGTGCTCATGCGTGGCATCCTTTCAGTGCATCGGTGGTGTAGGCTTCAGCCTGCGATCTCTTACGGAAGGCCCGTGCCCGGGCCTCGTAAGGTCGCGGCAAAGGAGAATGCGGACGCTCACTGATGGTGCCATTGTACACGCTCCTTCCCAACGACCCGAACGCCAACAAAAAACCCGCCCCCAAAACGGAAGGGACGGGCAGAAAAGACTGCTCGCGGTACCACCCTCGTTGCCCCGCCTGACGCGCGACCACTCGATTGACGCGATAACGGGCGAACCCGGTGGCGGCTAATTGCGGCAATTTCACCGTCACGGCTCAGGGGCGAGGTTCCGCGCCGTCCGCTACCAGGCTCTCACCAATCCCCGGCTCGCTTGGGCGTCGGGTGCGCGTACTGCTCCCCGTCAATGCCAACGCGAAGCCTAGCAGCAGATCGGCACGGTGTCAACTTTCTCAAGACCTGTGT
>JBBSII010000399.1:0-4832 GCA_038232175.1 Thermomicrobiales bacterium | reverse complement strand
GTAGACCGCCGCGCGAAGGTGGATCAACGCCGCCTGCTCGACGCGAATGGCGGCATCGAGGCGATCCGCGCGGGCGGCGTGAAGATCCCCTACACCCCCGCCCCGGACGCCTTCGCCCCTGCCCCCATCGCAGCCCGCGAGCGCGCAAAAGGAATATAAGCAGGATCAGTCTGCGGCGGCGCGTTCGGCACCGAGGGAGCGGCGGGTGCCGCCACCGCGAACGACGCGTAGATCGACTTTCCCCGAACCAACAGCCGCGCCCTGCGTTGCGGGCGACGGCGCTCCGGCGATGCCGCGCCGACTACGGACGGCGCCGACCCTGGCCCAGACCATCAAGAATGCCAGCAGTGCGCCGGGATCGTGAGATAGATCACGTCGCCGGTGTCGAACAGCGTGCTGTAGATTCTCTCCCGTCGCGGGTTCGTCGGCGCTTTCTGCCGTCAAGCGGGTGAAGCGCTACGCGGCTCGGATGACGCAGCGGAAGCCGAGATGGTTCGTGGCCGAGTCCACCGCCTCGGGGGAGCGCGCCGCCGGGCGATAGCGCAGGCAGTAGCTCGGCGCGCAGAGATGCGAGCCGCCCTTGATGACCTTGCGCGGAATCCGCGACGTCGGCATAGCGGGGTCGCAGCTCCCCTCAGGCGTCCCGCCGCGCGGGGTGACCGGTGCACAGCATGGATGGCTCGCCTCGTCCGGGTGGCGGGACGCCCACCAGTCGGCCGTCCATTGCCACACGTTACCCGCCATGTCATACAGGCCGTAGCCGTTTGGTGGGAACGCTCCGACGGGCGACGTGCCGGTGTAGCCGTCGGTCTGGAGATTCTGCCATGGGAACGCGCCCTGCCAAGTGTTCGCCATCATCTTCCCTTCGGGCGCGAAGTCGTCGCCCCAGGTGTACACCGCTCCTTCCAGGCCACCGCGTGCGGCGTACTCCCACTCCGCCTCCGTCGGCAGCGCCTTGCCCGCCCATGCCGCGTATGCCTCAGCGTCGCCATACGCGATGTGGACGACGGGATGTTGCGCCCGCCCGGAGATCGAGCTGCCCGGCCCAGCGGGGCAGCGCCAATCCGCGCCGGGCACGAATGTCCACCAGTTGCGGAAATCGCGCAGATCGACCGGGCCGGAGGTCTTTCGGAAGACGAGCGAGCCGGGGCTGAGCAGTGCAGGGTCGGCGTCCGGGTAGTCGGCGGGATTCAGTGGCCGCTCGGCGAGAGTGACGTAGCCGGTCGCCGCCACGAAGCGACGAAACTCGGCGTTCGTGACGGCACATGCGTCCATCCAGAAGCCATCCACGGCGACACAATGGACGGGCGCTTCCTCCGGGTAGAAGCGATCGTCGCCCATCCGGCAGGTGCCGCCGGGCACCCAGACCGTATCTGTTCAGGGATGAGGGGAAACGAGAAGGGCGCGACAGGCGGTGAAGGGATTGATGCCCGTGCGCCGCCACGTCCCGAACAATGAGGCGAGGGTCATTTTCGTCTCGCTCCCCGCTGTCGAGCGTGTGCCGCCGCTGATCTTCCGGCTTGTCACGAGGTGCCGCAACGCCCGCTCCGCTTCGTTGTTATCGGGTGGTACGTCTGGTTCACGCACGAAGACGAACAACTCGTTGAGGTGCTTCGCCATCCGTGCGCTCAACACCCGTTGCGGCGCTTGCCGCTCAATGTACGGCGCGTAGACCGCCTGCAACTCCCGCATGAATGCCATCTCTGCCTGTTGCCGCGCCGCCGCGCCATCCGTTGCGTGGCCCTGCTTCCATGTCACCGCCCGCTGGTAGAGGTCATGCACCGCTGCTGCCCACGCCTGCACCTCGGCATCCTCGCCATGGGCCACCCGCAGGTCATGGACATCTCTGAGGAGATGCGCCCAGCACTTCTGCTTCACCCCCGGATAATGCTGGTAGCCGACGTAAAAGTCGCTCACCAATACTCCGGCGAAGTCGTCACCCAGCACGGCGTCCACCATCGCCCCGCCTCGGCTGCCGCGGGTGAAATACTGCGCCACAGGCGTGCAGAAGGTCCAGATGTAGCCATTGACCCCATCCTCGCGCCATCCCGTCTCGTCGCCATGCGCCACCGGAGAGCCGCGAATCTCCTCCCGGATGGCGTCAACCGCTGCCGCACCCGCGCGCGCCACCTGCTTCAGCGCCCCGACAAGCGCCCCGACACTGACCGACCCGGCGTGGAACGTCTTGAGATACCACTGGATCGTCGCCACCGGCAGTCGCGCTTCCTCGCGTAGCGTCGCGATCAGACTGACCAACGCTACCCCGAACCGCTGCTTGCCCGCGACCGCCGCGCCCAATGCCACCGCCGGGGTGTGCCGGGTGTGACAGTGCGGGCAGCGCCGTTCGAGATAGACATGCTCCGTCACGACCACAGGAACAAGCGGCACTTCGATCACTTCGCGTCGCCGCTTGACCGATCCACCGCTCAACAGCAGGCCACAACTCGGACAGTGTTTCACGACGTGGATGACCCGCACCGTCGGCTCCATCCGGTGACGGACAAATGACTGCCCCCGCTTCTTGCGCGGCTTCTTCGGTGGCCGTACCTTCGTGAGAGCGGGTTTCAAGCCAGGCATCCCCTGCGGTCGGCCCGTCGGCGGATTGCCATCGGTCACGGCGTCCAGTCGCGCCAGCAACTCCCCGACGCGCTGCGTCAACTGCGCGACCGTCGCTTCGAGCGTGGCGATGACGGCACGTTGCTCAACCACCACTGCTTCCAACGCCGTGATGCGCTCATGTTGGGTGATGATGCGCCGGATGAGTTCATCCCGGCTGGCGCTATGCAGATCAATCATGCCTTCAGCATACCTGTTCCCCTTATCCCTGAACAGATACGGTTCGTGCATATCCTTGCTTTTGACGCGAGTTCATGATAGTATGCAGATGCATCAGAGAACGAACCCGGTCCGCGAAGCATGGTAGTCGTAAATGATTGCCTCTTCGTCCGGTCGTGTCCGCCTCGTGCGGGGCGCGCGATAGTGTGGGGAACGCCGCGCTTTCCTTGGGATCGTCGTATTCGGTGACAACAGAATGGGGTGGGGAAGATGACCGATCAGCGTCAAGCGGATGCATGCACCCGCGAAACGACCGATAGCGCCCGACGAATCAAACGGCGCGGGCTGATCGCCGGAGCCGCTGCCCTCGTTGCCGTCGCGCTCGCCCGGCAGGAGCCGTCGGTCGGCGCGTTCTCCAACACCGGCACCTATTCCAGCGCGGCAAATGGCTACAACGGTGGGCAGGATAGCAACCCCGATGGCGTGTAGGGGTATTCGGCGGGCAGCAACAACGCCGGCCTCTTCGGCAGGAACAACGACTCCAACGGTATCGGTGTTTTCGGTGCAGGCACGAACGGTATCGGTGTTTTCGGTCAGAGTACGAAAGGCCCGGGCATGTCCGGCCACTCGGATACATCTCTCGGAGTTTATGGCGAATCGGGCTCCGGCCAAGGAATCCTCGGTCTCGCGCTGGCGACGACGCCGAATCCAAGCGTCACCACGACAGGTGTAACGGGGAAATCGGCGAATGACGCGGGGACGTTTGGGTGGAACACATGGAACGGTACAGGAACCGCACCGGGTAACGCTGTTGGTGTTTACGGGCTTTCTACCTATGCGGCGGGCGTCTCCAGCAAATCGCCGAACGCCTCAGGCATCCTGGGGGTCACTGCGGGGAATACCCAGGCGGCGATCAACGGGGCGTCGTTCGCGGACACGAGTTACAGCGCATTAGGCAGCATCCAGGGTGTGCTCGGGCAATCGGGCAGCAGCTTCGGCGTGGAAGACTCCTCCGCGAGCAGCGCCGGTGTGGTCGGGCAATCGGGCAGCGGCTATGGCGTCTATGCCCTCTCCGGCTCGAATCACGCCGTCCTCGGCATCTCGGCGCGGGGGAACGGCGTGGTCGGCTACGCTACCGCCGCCACCCTCTCCGGCATCGTCGGGGTCGCCAACGGCTCCGGCGCGCTCGCCGCGACCTTTATCGGCCCGGTTAGTGTCCAGGGTACTTTGACCGCCACCGCTCCCGTCGCCAACGGCACGCATTCCCTCGTCGGCACCTCCGGCGTCGCGGGCTATGGGGCCGTCTTCGGTCAGACCAACGTCGCCGGTGGCGTCGGTGTCTACGGCTACGTCAATCCGAGCGTCGGCCCAGCCAATGCGACCGCAGGCTTCTTCAACGGCAATCTCGTCGTGACGGGCGGCACGAAGAACGCCGCTGTACCCCATCCCGATGGCTCGCACCGATTGCTGTATTGCGTGGAGGCGACGGAGGCATGGTTCGAGGACTTCGGGGAGGGGACACTGGCGGGTGGGACGGTGACGGTGGCGCTGGATGGAGACTTCGCGGCGGTGGTGGACACGAGCACGTTGTATGTCTTCCTGACGCCACATGTGGCGGGGAATGCGCTGGCGGTGACGGCGCGGAGTGCGACGGGGTTCACAGTGACGGAAGGGAACGGGGGCAAGAGTAGCGGGGGGTTCACGTACCGAGTGGTGGCGAAGCGGAAGGATGTGGCGAGTCCGCGACTGGCGAAGATCACGCTGCCGAGCGTGGCCGTGGTCATACCACCGAATGTGGCGCCGCTCGCCGCCCCGCCGCCCGCGCCCCCGGTGCCGGCAATCCCGAAGGTTCCCCATCATGCGGAAGAGGATACGCCCCCGGTGAAGACCACCGGCGCGGCGCCGGGGAGCACAGAGGTAGCCGCCACTGAAGATGGTCAATCCGCATTGCTGTCGATGACGCGGCTGTAGGGAAATCGAATATCGGCTGTACGCCAGGCATGGACCTTAAGACTGGCTGCGCAGGCGAATGAAGCGTTACGAACGCAATGCTGATG
>JBBSII010000398.1:0-4833 GCA_038232175.1 Thermomicrobiales bacterium | reverse complement strand
TTGGCGCTGGCACGCGCGGTCTTCTCCGACCATTCGTCTCCGGCAACATGCTTGTGCTTCTCGGCGTCTTTCACCTGCCGAGTTTTCTCGCTATTCAGGTCCGCTTCGTCGTGCTGCGTGCGGCCGCTGAAGAGGTGGCTTTTGGACGGCGGCGCGTGGACGCGCGTCTCTTCGCTGACCTCCTCCTGAGTCGGTCGCGATCCGGTCTCGTCGCCTTGCGGGTTGTGCGCCACGTTTGCTCCGCCAGCCGTCTCGTCTATACCCGGGTGGTTCCACGCGGCGGCGATCGCGTCGCGTGTTTTATCCCCATGCTGCCCTTCGCCATGGTCCTGAGCACCCTTCTGCTCGCCACCGTTCCTCTTGGTTATTCCCATCTTTTCACTCCGTGACTGATTGCAGTTGAACAGCTTGATCGGGCAATGGCTGTGCCGGTCAAGCAATTGCGGTAGAATCGACTGACATTGAGACGGTGCATGCGCCGGCCAATACCGAGTTCCTCGTGTCGCACGCGGTGATAACGGTGACAGAGTTTGTGCCTCGCCTGCCAGCCGCGCTTCTGCGGCAATGCTGAGCCAGCAGTGGGCCTTGCGCGGCGAACATATGCTCTACATAATATAGCATATGTTCGGCTCACCTCCCGCTGCCCTGGAGACGGCGATCCTGCTCGCGGTCGTGCACCTCGGCGAAGACGCGTATGGCGCGGCCGTGCGGCGCGACGTCAGCGCGCGCCGCGGTCGCGAGTACGCGGTCGGCGCCATCCACACCACCCTGCAGCGTCTTGAGGACAAGGGGCTGCTCACCTCCTGGACGGGCGACCCGCTGCCAGTCCGCGGCGGACGGGCGCGACGCTACTTCCGCCTGACCGCGGCCGGGGCCGACGCGCTCAACCACGCACGCACGGCCGCCCGGCAGCTCTGGCAGGCGCCGGACCTCGGCCTGAAGCCGGCGTGACATCGCTGACGCGTCTCGAGACTCCGCCCTCAATCACCGAGTTCATGCTCGGCGCGCTCATCGCCGACGGCGCCCTGCGCGAGCCCTTCCTCGGCGACCTGGCCGAGGAGTTCGCCGCACAGTGCGCGCAGCACGGGACAGCACGCGCCCGGCGGTGGTACCGCGGGCAGGCCGCCTGGAGCGCGCCCCATCTCGTCGTGGCGTGCTGGTGGCCCGCCCCCACCGTGCGCCGGCGCCGACTCGGCGCGCTCTTCGCCGGCGTCGCGGGCGGTTATCTCACGCTCCTGCTGCTTCACCAGGCGGCCCAACTCATGGCCGGGCTGCTGCTGACGTACGCCGGTCACGCGACCGGCGGCCCTGCGATCGGCGGCTGGGCGTTCGTCGCGTGCTCGCTCGCCGCCGGTGCCGGATGCGCCGTGCTCGGGGGCTACGTCGCCGCACGCGCGCTCACCGACGCCCCACTCGCGGCCGCGCTCACCCTGGCCGCCACGTGCGGCGCGCTGGCCGTGACGGGCATGCTGGTCAACGGCGGCGTCACGCCCCTGTGGTACTGGGTCGGGTTGCAGCTCCTTCTCCTGCCCATCGGCGCCTGCCTCGGGGGCCTGGTGCGCGCGCGTGAGCAGGCGCGGCAGCAGGCGCAACCGGAGGGGCCACGCCGGGAGTCCGCGGGTGAACGCCTCACGAGACGCCTCACGCGGAGCGCGCGGTGAGACGCAGCGGCCGCGAATGCTGGCGTCGTCGCCTGGCTGGCGTCGCTCTCGCCCTGGTCGCCTCGGCTGCTCCCGCATGCAGGCAGGTGGGAACTACAGCGCCCACGCCGGCCGCCGAGCCCCAGGCCGGCGGGCTGGGGTCTGGTCTACGGTCGTATGCGGTCGTCAACGGGCGCTGGTTCGACGGCAGCCGGTTTGTGCCGCGCCCATGGTGGATCATCGGCGGGGTGCTCCGCGCCAGCCGCCCGGCCCGCGTCGACTCGGTGATCGACCTGGCGGGGGCGTACGTCGTCCCGCCCTTCGGCGAAGCGCACAACCACAACGTCGAGTCGCCGGCCCGTGCCGACGCGCTCATCGCGCGCTACCTCCGCGACGGCGTGTTCTACGTCAAGAATCCGAACAACCTCCCCCGGGCGCGGGCGAGCCTCGCCGGGCGTGTGAACGTCCCCGCGAGCATCGACGTGGCGTTCGCGAACGGCGGGCTCACGGCGAGCGGCGGCCACCCGGTCGAGATCGTGGCTCGCAGCATCGCGCGCGGCTCGTGGACGGCCGCCGACGGCGAGGGGGCATTCTTCTGGACCGTCGACGACCGGGCGGCGCTGGACCGGCAGTGGCCGGCGATCCTCGCCGGTCGGCCCGACTTCCTGAAGACGTACCTGCTGTATTCGGAGGAGTACGCGCGGCGGCGCGACGACACGACGTACGTCGGGTGGAAGGGCTTGGACCCCTTGCTCCTGCCCGAGATCGTGCGGCGCGCGCACCGGGCGGGGCTCCGGGTGTCGACGCACGTCGAGACGGCGGCCGACCTCCGCGCGGCGCTCGCGGCCGGCGCCGACGAGATCAACCACGTGCCGGGCTTTCGTGGCGACGAGCACGAGCAGGTGCCGGCCGACACGCGGCTCTACGAGGTCACCGACGCCGACGCCGCGCGGGCCGCCCGGCAGGGCACCGTCGTGGTGACCACGTTAGGCGGCTTCGCGGCGCTCGACCCAGCGGGGCCGGACAGCGTGCGCCGGCGGCGGTTCGACGCGCTCGCCGCGCGCAACCTGCGGACGCTCATGCGGCACGGAGTGCGGCTCGCACTTGGCAGCGACAGCTACGGCGACACGTCCGTGGGCGAGGCGCTCTACCTGCACGGCCTCGGCGTCTTCTCCAACGCGGCGCTGCTGCGGCTGTGGGCCGAGGCAACCCCGCGGGCAATTTTTCCGGGTCGGCGACTGGGGAGGTTCGCGCCTGGCGCGGAGGCCAGCTTCCTCGCGCTCGCCGGCGACCCGCTGGCCGACTTCGGCAACGTGCGGCGCATCGTGCTGCGGGTGAAACAGGGCCGCGTGCTCACGCCGCCGCCGGAGTAGCGCCCGAGTAGGTCGGCGTAGCACGGTATGGTGCCGCGTCTCGATTCGCGGAAGAGACCGAAACGGTAAACCCTTCGTGAAGATTTTTTCATCCCACAGGGAACCTCCTCCACGCCCGACACTATATTCACCAGCCATCGATTCCTCCTTCAATCCCTCGTCCCGCCGCTGTGATCCTAGCTTCAGTCGTAACCGCTCTATCGCTGGCCAGCGCCAGCCACCCTGCCGCAGCAGTCTCCGCTTTCCAACAGCACTCGGCCCCGGTGGCGCAGAGCGACTCCGGAAAGAAGACCACCACCAAAATCGGCACCAAGACCAACCCCAGTACGTCCGGTAAATCGAGCAAGAGCAGCCAGTCCGCTAAGTCCGCTAAGCCCAGCTCCAACGCGGATGCTGATCATGTGATCGTCCATCGCACGCCGCCAGCGCCCGCTTTCACGGTCACACCGCTTCCCAACTCCATTCTCCCCGGCAAGCGCGTCATCGTTTACTACGGCAACCCGCTATCAAAGCGCATGGGTGTGTTGGGTGAATATCCGGAGCCGGTGATGCTGGCGAAGTTGCAGCAGGAAGCGCGGGCCTTCGCCGCGGCCGATCCGTCCAAGCCAGTTCTACCGGGCCTACACCTTATCGTGTCGGTCGCGCAGGGATCGCCCGGTCGCAACGGTACGTATCGGCTCCGAATGAGAGACTCGCTCATCGACTACTGGTGCAAGTTGGCCGAGAGCAAGGGTTACATCATGTTCCTCGACGTTCAGGTGGGACACAGCACCGTGCAGTCGGAATTGCAGCCGCTCTTGCCATATCTCAAGCGGCCGTACGTACACCTGGCGCTCGACCCGGAGTTCTCCATGCACCATGCATCCGAAGGCGTGGTGCCTGGCCGTAAGATCGGCGTCATGGATGCTGAAGAGGTGAACTACGCGATCAGAACTCTTGCGGATCTCGTCAAGCAGAACCATCTGCCGCCGAAGATCCTCGTCGTGCACCGCTTCACGCAGAAGATGCTCACCAACTATCGCGAGATACGCCCGGTGCCAGAGGTACAGGTCGTCATCAACATGGATGGCTTTGGGCAACCATGGCTCAAGCGCGACTCATACGAAGCGTACGAACGGATGCAGCCGGTGCAGTTCACAGGGTTCAAGCTGTTCTACAAGAACGATCACCCCATGCTCACCCCGGGACAGATCGCCAAGCTCGACCCCGCACCCGTTTTCATCACGTTCCAGTAGTATTTGCCACTGGCTCGATTGATTGGAAACAGCGCGCCACGTTGATTATTACAACGTGGCGCGCTGTCTTTTCGTAACATGGTCGTCGGCTCCTCTCGCCACCAAAGTGTCAACCAGAGTGTCATGACAACCAGACGTAACTTCCTCAAGACGGCCGCCCTGGGCGCTGTCGCCGCGAGCACTACACGTGTTGCGGGCGCTGAGTCGGTGCTCAATGGCTTGAGCGCGAGTACCGGTGATCCATTTGCCAACGAGCTCGCGCTCGCCGCCATTCAGGCTGCCAAGGATGGTGGCGCGTCGTACTCGGACGCCCGCGTGGGCCGCTACCGGCGGCAATTCATCGCGACCCGCGAGCATCAGGTCACGGGCGTCAATGATTCCGAGTCTTTCGGCATTGGCGTGCGCGCACTTGTCAACGGTGCGTGGGGCTTCGCCGCGACCCGTGATGTGAGCCGAGCAGGTGCGGTGCGCGCCGCGCAGGAAGCGGTGCAGGTTGCGCGCGCCGCACATGCTGTCTCGCGCACTCCCGTGGTCCTTGCACCGGCACCGGCCGCGACCGGAACGTGGCGCACTCCGGTGCGCATC
>JBBSII010000397.1:0-4834 GCA_038232175.1 Thermomicrobiales bacterium | reverse complement strand
CGTGACCGCCAGGTCCGGCCAGATGAAGCGGAGCGCCTTCGCCGCGCCGGATGCGGAGGGGATGATGTTCTCCGCCGCCGCCCATGAGTCTCGCCGGTCGCGCATCGGCTGATCGGTGAGCGACTGCGAATTCGTGTAGGCGTGCACGGTCGAGAAGAAGCCCGCCCGGATGCCGAATCGCTCGCGCAGCACCTTGACGACCGCCGCGAGCGCGTTCGTCGTGCAACTCGCCATGCTGATGATCTTCTGTGTCGCGGGGTCGTACGAGTCCAGGTTGATGCCGCGCAGCAGCACGGCGTCGCAATCGTCGAGACTCTTGCTCGGCGCGCTGACCAGTACCCGCCTGGCCCCACAGTCGAGATGCGCCTGCGCCCCGCTCCGCACCGTCGCGCGGCCTGTGCAGTCCACGACGAGATCGACGCCGAGCGCGCCCCAGTCCGGCAACGACTTCGTGCTGTTGATGTACCTGATGCGGTGGTCGCCGATCACGAGTTCGTCGCTTTCCGCGCTGACTGGCTCGGGCCAGAGGCCGTAATTCGAATCGACCGCGAAAAGGGCCGCGAAGTCCGCCGGGTCCCGGATGTCAGAAACCGAGATGGGGACGAACAATCCGTCCCGCAGTGCCGCCTTCAGCATGGAGCGACCGATCCGCCCGAAGCCGTGAATCGCGATGCCTGCCATCCGTGACCCCTTTCCGATAGAGAGAACGTTTGCGTTCACATCGATGACGGCGCGCCCGCACGCACCCACCGAGGATTTCCTTGCCCATTGCGAGGGCATCCCCGCGCGGAATCACTCGCATGATGCGAACCAGCGTCGCAGTGGGGACGGTGGTTATCCTGACGGTTGCTCCCACTTTGAGGCCCACCATGCGACATTGGGCATCCCGCTGGCGCGCGCGGTTGCGATCATTCGCTCCACATCGAGCGGGGTGCGGTGAAGCGCGATCATCAGATGCTCACCATCCACGTCGATCACGGCATACTCCGCCCATCGAACGTGCTGATTCGGCGGTGACGTTGCCCCGACGCCCGGCAGCCCTACGCTTCCCGGATTGACAATCTGCATGTCGCGATGGCGGCGCAGCATCTGGATGTGCGTGTGCCCGCCCGCCATGATCGCCGCGTCGTACCCGTCGATCATGCCATCGAGGTCCGATGTGGGCGTTGTCGCCGTGATCGCATCATCATACGAGCGTGGCGAGCCGTGCACGCAAAGGAGCGTCCGCCGGTCATCCAGTGGTCGTGCGACGAAAGGCGCGAATCCACGGAGATAGGCGCGATCGGCGTCCGAGAGTTGCGCGATGCCCCACTGTGTGAGGGGGCGATTGTTCGCATCCACCGCATCGCCCGGCGTGGAAGCGAGCAGCCAGGTGTCGGTGTTGCCTATCACGACCGGGCAGTGCATCTCCCGCAGCCGCGCGATCACCTCGCGGGGTTGCGGCCCGAGCGCGGCAACATCGCCGAGGCAGATCAGTTCATCGACCTGCGCCTTTTCCAGTTGGGCGAGCACGGTATCGAGCGCGATGCAGTTGCCGTGAATATCCGCGATTAAGGCGATCCGCATTGTGACGCTTACGCATTCACGTCGATGACGACGCGGCCCCGCACGCGACCCCGCAGGATTTCCTCGCTCATCGCGGGGACATCCGCGAGTGGAATCGTCTGCATGATGCGGTCGAGCGTGGCGGCGGGGACATCGCGGGCGAGCCGGTCCCACGCGGCGCGCCGCCGCTCCAGCGGCACGAGCACGGAGTTGACGCCGAGCAGTTTCACGCCGCGCAGGATGAACGGGAAGACCGTCGTGCTGAGCGTGGTGCCGCCTGCCAGCCCGCACGCCGCGACCGCGCTCTCCATCCGCATTGTGGGCAGGAGCGCCGCCAGTGTATCGCCGCCGACGGTGTCCACCGCCCCCCCCCAGCGCTCCGATTCGAGCGGCTTCCCCGGCTTCAGCGTCTCCCGATCGACGATCTCCGCCGCGCCGAGTCCGCGCAGATAGTCGTGAATCTCGCTCCGCCCCGTCGATGCGGCGACGTGATAGCCGAGGCGCGCGAGGATCGCGACGGCGACGCTGCCAACCCCGCCGCCCGCGCCCGTTACGATCACCGGATCGTCGCCCGGCGTCAGGCCGTGATGTTCGAGCGCGAGGACGCAGAGCATCGCCGTGAACCCCGCCGTCCCGTGCGCCATCGCCTGCTGCGCCGTCATGCCGTTCGGCAGCGGCACGAGCCACTCCGCCCGGACGCGCGCCTTCTGAGAAAACCCACCCCAGTACTTCTCGCCCACTTCCCAGCCCGTCAGGACGACCTGATCGCCGGGTTTCCAGAGTGGCGAGCGCGACTCCTCCACCGTGCCCGTGAAGTCGATCCCCGGCACCATCGGGTAGCGGCGCACAATCCGCCCCTTGCCCGTGACTGCGAGGCCATCCTTGTAGTTCAGATTGGAGTAGGCGACCGAAACGAGCACGTCGCCCTCCGGCAGATCCGTTGTCGTGAGGTCGCTGATCGCGGAGCGGACTTTGCCTTCTTCTTCGGTGAGTACGAGCGCCTTGAATGTGTCGGTCATACTTCCCCCAATACTCTTTGATCTTACCCGTATCTGTTCACAGGCTGGAAAGCCTGCCGTTCGTTCTACTCCTCCAGCGTCGTCAGATCGCCGGGATCGAGGCCGAGTTCGCGCGCTTTCAGGAGACGGCGGACGATCTTGCCGCTCCGGGTCTTCGGCAGGCCTGCGACGCAGTCGATTGCGCCCGGCGTGGCGATCGGGCCGAGTTCGTGCCGCACCTGCGCGATCAACGCCGCACGCAGTTCGTCGCTCCAGGTGTGGCCCGCCCGCAAGACGACGAACGCCTTGATGCTCTCGCCCTTGATCGGGTCCGGGATGCCGATGGCGGCGGCCTCCGCGACGCCCGCATGCCCAACCAATGCGCTCTCGACATCCGCCGTTCCGATCCGGTGCCCCGCGACGTTAATCACGTCGTCGGCGCGACCGAGCACGGCGATGTAACCGTCCGCATCGACTGTCGCGACATCGCCCGCCGTGTACCCGCCGGGGATCATGCTCCAGTACTGCGCGTACCGCTCCGGCGCGTTCCAGATCGTGTGCATCATCTGCGGCCACGGGCGCGTCAGTTGGAGAAAGCCACCTTTGCCCGGATCGACCGGGTTTCCCGATCGATCCACAACGCGCGCCGCGTACCCCGGCAGCGGCTTCCCCGCGCGCCCCGGCTTGGACGCCATGCTGAGCAGGGTGCCGATGCTCGGCGCGGCGGTCTCCGTCTGCCACCAGTTGTCGCGAATCTCCGCGCCACCGTCGCGCGCGTTTCGTCGCGCCCAGGCGTACGCCTCCGGGTTGAGCGGCTCGCCCGCGCAGATCAGCAGGCGCAGGCTGGAGCGGTCATATTTGGCGGGGTACTCGTCGCCGAATTTCATCCACATGCGGATCGTCGTCGGCGCGGTGAAGAGTTTCGTCACCTTGTATTTCTCGATGATTTCCCACGCGATACCGGGGTGCGGCGTGTCCGGCGCGCCTTCGCGCACGAGCAGGCTGACGCCCTCGATCATCGGGCCGTAGAGCATCGTGCTGTGCCCGACGATCCAGCCGATGTCGCTCATGCACCAGTAGAGGTCGTCCGGGCGGAGATCGAAGGCGATGCGGCTGTAGTAGCTCGTCCCGACCGCGTAGCCGCCGTGCGTGAAGACGGGGGCCTTCGGCTTGCCCGTCGTGCCGGAGGTGTAGAGGAGGAAGAGCGGGTCGTCGCTCCCCATGATCTCCGGCGCGCGCGTCGCCGGTTGGCGCGCGACAATCTCCGTGAAGTCGTGCCACTGCGGGCCGTCCGTCGGCAACGGCGTCTCCGCGTCGCGCCGCCAGAGGAGGACGTGCGCGACATCTGGCGTCTGCGCGATGGCATCCCGCACGATGGGCAGCAGCGGGATTGTCCTGCTCCGGCGGTACCCCTCGTCCGCCGCGACGACGACCCGCACATCTGCGTCGATGATGCGATCCCGGATGGAGCCTGCGCCCAACCCGGCGTAGACGACGGTGTGAATCGCGCCGATCCGCGCGCAAGCGAGCATCGTCGCCATGCCCTCCGGCGTCAGCGGCATGTAGATGCAGACGCGGTCGCCGCGCCGCACCCCGAGTTCGATCAGCGCGTTCGCGATCTGGCAGACATAGGAGAGCGCCTCGGCGTAGGTGAACCGCCGCTCCGTGCCATCCTCACCAACCCAGAGCCACGCGAGTTTGTCGCCCCGCCCGTCGCGGACGTGGCGGTCGAGCGCGTTGATTGTGATGTTGCATTTCGCGCCGACGAACCAGCGCGCGGTCGGCTCGTTCCAGTCGAGTACCTGCGTCCACGGCTCCGCCCACTCCAGCCCGCGCGCCACGCGATCCCAGAAGCCGTCCGGATCGCGCGCGAACTCCGCGACTGCCGCCGCATAATCGGGGATGTGCGCGGCCGCCGCGGATGCGAGGTCGGGCGGGACAACCGTCTCGGTCTCCAGCAATTGCGCGAAATCGTCCCCTGCATCCGGGTAATTATCTGTTGGCAATGTCACGGCCATGCTCCTGTTAACATCGATACCCAGGAATATTTGCAGTGGCGGGGGGGGGGGGGCCACCGGCCCCCGCGGTGGGGCGGGGGGGCCCCCCCCCCCCCCCCCGGGGGCCAGCGGGTAAGGGCGCGGCGGGCCCGGGGGCGGCCCGGCCGGGGGGCGCGCCGGGGCGGGGGGGCCCCCCCCCCCCCCCCCGGGGGCCGAGGGGGGGGGACCGCCTGACCAGGGCACAAAAACGGGGTGTGGTGGTGGAGGGGGGTTTGGCGGTGGGGCGCGCCTCGG
>JBBSII010000396.1:0-4836 GCA_038232175.1 Thermomicrobiales bacterium | reverse complement strand
GTAACGAGGCGGCGAATCCCACTCGTTACTCGTTACTCGCTACTCCCCCGAAGGGGGTTCCCGTGATTCAGTACATCATCCGGCGGTTGATTCAGGCATGCTTCGTCGTGCTGGGCGTCATCACGGTCGTCTTCTTTGTCGTGCGACTGACGGGTGACCCGGTCCGGCTGCTGCTTTCGCAGACCTCCTCGGAGGCGGACATTCAAAATGTGCGGCACAATTTGAAACTGGATCGCCCACTCTGGGAGCAGTACATCACGTTTGTCGGCAACGCCCTGCATGGTGATTTCGGCAAATCCATCCACTTTCAGGGCTTCGACTCGATGCACCTCGTCCTCGAACGCTACCCGCGGACGATCCAACTGGCGGCGTGCGCGCTGGTGCTCTCCGTCACGCTTTCGATCATTTTCGGGGTGATCGCCGCCGTCAAACGGTACTCGGTGCTCGATAATGCCGTGACGTTTGTCGCGCTCTTCGGGCAATCGGTGCCCAATTTCTGGCTCGGCATCATGCTGATCCTAATTTTCGCGGTGCGCTTCGGCTGGCTCCCGTCGCAGGGATACGGCGGCTTTTCGCCCCGCTACTTCCTCCTGCCGATGATCACCCTCGCCTCGCCGAGCCTCGCGCGCCTGACCCGGCTCGTCCGCTCCGGGATGCTCGATGTGATGGATCAGGATTACGTGCGGACGGCCCGCGCCAAGGGGCTGAAGGAAGTGCTCGTCATCTTCCGGCACGGGCTGAAGAACGCAGCGATCCCGCTCGTCACGGTGATTGGCCTGGACTTTGGCAACCTGCTGGCGGGCGCGGTGATCACCGAGCAGATCTTCCAGTGGAATGGCGTCGGGCAACTGGCGGTGGAGTCCATCAATGCCCGCGATTTCCCGGTCATCCAGGCGACCGTTTTCCTCGTTGCGGTCAGTTTCGTAACGATCAACCTGTTCATCGATATCCTCTACACCTGGCTCGATCCCCGCGTCCGCCTGTCGTAACGGGAACATCAACCACAGAGGCACAGAGAACGGGGAGAAACCATGAACCGCGAAGACGCGAAGGGCACGAAGAGGGAACGAAGCAAGGATTCAGTCTCTTCTCCCCTTCTTCGTGCCCTTCGCGTCTTCGCGGTTCAATTCCCTTCTTCCCTTTGCGCTCTTTGCGCTCTTTGCGCCTTTGCAGTTTAATGGTTTCGTATTAGGAGAGAACGATGTCACAGGAGAGCGTGCTCACCGGGACGCGCGTGGCGCTGCGGGAAGAACCGAAAAAGCGGAGCGCCAGCAAGCGCGCGTGGCGCATCCTTCGGCGCGGGCGCCTTGGTCTGGCGGGATGCGTCATCCTGCTCGGCGTGGCCTTCGCGGCCATCGCCGCGCCGTTTGTCGCGCCGTACGACCCGCTCGATCAGGACCTGCGCGCGCGGCTGACCTGCCCCGCGCACACCTCCTGCACGCGTTTCGGCGTGGCGGGTCAGACAATTCATGGTTCGACACGCCATCTTCTCGGCACCGATAACCTCGGGCGGGATATTTTCAGCCGCATCCTCTACGGCGCGCGCATCTCGCTGATCGTCGGGCTGACGGCGGTCGCGCTCGGCGGCGGCATCGGCACGGTGGTCGGTCTGATCGCGGGCTATTACGGCGGCGCAGCGGACTCGGTCATCAGCCGGGTTGCGGATGTGCAACTCGCGTTCCCTTTCCTCCTGCTTGCGATCCTCATTTCGATTGTCGTCGGGCAGGGGCTACGGAATGTCATCTTCATCCTCAGCATCGGCGCGTGGGTGCCATTCGCCCGCGTCGTCCGTGGTTCGACGCTCTCCGCCAAGAGTTACGAATACGTCACCGCCGCGCGGACGATCGGCGCGCGGACACCCTCGATCCTCTTCCGCCATATCCTGCCGAATGTCATCACACCCGTCATCGTCATCGCCACCTTCGCCGTCGCGGGGACGATCATCGCCGAAGCGGGCCTTTCGTTCCTCGGCCTCGGTGTCGGCGCGAGCCAGCCAACCTGGGGCAGCATGCTCGCGGACGGTCGCGCCTACGTCAGCACCGCATGGTGGCTCGCGACCTTCCCCGGCGTCGCGATCATGCTCACCGTCCTCTCGATCAACCTGATTGGCGACTGGCTGCGCGACATCCTCGACCCGCGCCTGCGGAACACGGGGTAGGAAGAGAGGCTGCGCAAATGTCCACCACGACCAACACGCTCACCGTCGGGATTGTCTTGTTTGATGATGTAGAAGTGCTCGACTTCGCGGGGCCATTCGAGGTCTTCGCGGTGGCGGGGAATGTGACGGAGGGCGGATTTAAGGTCGTCACCGTCGCGGAGCGGGCGGACGCGAACCGGCCAATCGTCGCGCGCAACGGCCTTAAGGTCGTGCCCGACTACGCGCTGAACGACGCGCCCCACCTCGATCTGCTCGTCGTCCCCGGCGGGCAGGG
The DNA here is from genome assembly GCA_038232175.1 of Thermomicrobiales bacterium. Lineage (GTDB taxonomy): Bacteria > Chloroflexota > Chloroflexia > Thermomicrobiales > JALYUS01 > JALYUS01. Next base: position 2,404 of record JBBSII010000396.1, on the reverse strand, counting down.
GACGCGGCGGGAGGTGGCAAACCCGAAATTGATTGGCTGGATCAAGCGGCGTGCGACGAAGGCGCAACTGACGACCTCCGTCTGCACCGGTGCGTTCCTGCTCGCGGAGACCGGGATGCTCGCGGGCAAGACCGTGACGACCCACTGGGCGAGCGTCGAGCGGATGGCGCAGACGTACACGATGCTCCATGTCCGTGGCGACGCCCGCTTCGTGGACGAGGGCGACATCGTGACGAGCGCGGGCGTCTCGGCGGGGATCGACATGGCGCTCTACGTCGTCGGGCGGCTCAAGGGTGTGGAAGTCGCTGCCAAAACCGCCCGGCACATGGAGTACGACCACTACAAGCCGGACTCTGCATGAGCGAGCGTCTCGGTCACTGGGATGCGCATATGCCAGCGTTCACGGTACGGATCGTGGCGGCAACAGGCGTAACGATCCCGCCAAACTCATCGATTCAGAAGGTCTACGTTGATGAGATCGACGCATACTGGCAGGTGCCCGGACGCGGGGAAACGCTTGTCGTGCTCTTGACGGAACGTTCGGCGCGGAACTGGTGGAGTCTCGGTCGCACGTTGACGACCGATCTCCTCGCGATGGGCGTATATGCTGGTCTCTCGTTCGATGGACAAATTCTGGACTGCACCCTTAGAACCGGACCGCCGCGAAAGTCAACTTCTCCGCGTTTCGCGCCTGCGCCGCCTCGCACTCAATCGGTGGCAGATAGCCCAAGCTTGAATGCAACCGCTTCGTAGTGTAGACGGCTTCGATGAATCGTTCGAGATTCGCTTCCGCTTCTTCGAAGGTTCGATACTCCTTCAGGGACCCCTCCTCGTATTTCAACGTCTTGAAGAAGCTCTCCGCCCTGGCGTTGTCGTAGGGATTGCCGATTGCCGACATGCTGATCCGTGCCGCCGCTGCTTCGAGGCGAGAGACATACTCACTCGCCGCATACTGCACGCCCCGATCCGCGTGATGAATCCATCCCGGCGGGGGACAACGCCGCGTCAGCGCCATGTCAAGCGCGGCCAACGTGAGGCGCGTATCGATCCATCGCGAGAGCGCCCAACCGATGCACCGCCGGGAATGGGCGTCGAGGATCGCGGCCAGAGAGACGAACGTCGTCGGCAAGCGGATGGAGGTCAAGTCGGCGACCCATGCCTGATTCACGCAATCGAGCGCGCGGTCCGCGAGCAGATTCGGGTATGTCCGGTGCGGATGTCGGCTCGTCGTGGTCGCGATGAACCGTCGCGTGAGGTGACACAGCAGTGATTCCTCTCGCATCACGCGCAAGACATGTTTGTGGTTCACGATCCATCCGTCGCGCTGTAATTGCTTGGTGACACGCCGATAGCCAGAGCCGGGAAACGCCAGCGTCAGCCGTTCGATGGCATCCCGCAACGCAACCTCCCGCTCTGCGTCGGCGGTGCTTCTGCCGCGACGAGCGTCGTACCCCGACCGACTGACGCCGAACAGCGCGCAAAGTCGCTGGACCGACAGGGCCGGAAATGCCGTGATCGCGTCATCGATCATCGCATACCGCTCCGCGACAGCGGTCTGCTCAAGGCTTTTTTTGCTACGGCGAGTTCGAGCGAGAGTTGGCCGCAGTGCCGCTCCACCTCGGCAATCCGCGCTTCAAGCGCCTCATCGCGTGAGGGTTGTCGTGGCAGGAACGCTTCCTCGCCGCGTTCCTCATATTCACGACGCCAGCGTAACAAGAGACCTTCGGCCAGTCCGTACTCGCGGCACACTTGCGCCGGGCGCTTGGCACCGGTGTGGACCTGGCGCACAACATCGAGCTTGAACTCACGTGGATGACTGCGTCCGTGCATCTCCTTCTCCTTCTCATGGCGATCAGTTTACCGCCAGAGGGAGACGTTCACTTTGCTCGCTGTCCGGTTCTAAGGGTGCAGTCCATTCCTCTCGCCATCGAACTGGCATGCCTTCCGAGCTATCTGCACACAGAAGAGCCGACCATTCTTAACGTCACTATCGCGAATCACGCGCATCCAATGAAGAGCGATCGGATGGTTAAGAACGTTTCGTGGAACTCGTTACAATCCGTCCGCAAGGGGTCATGGCTAACAGGCATTTGGGCGGCTGTTCAAAGCGACTGGTTCGACTACGGCTGCGATCTGCTCGTCACTTCCTATGGCGTTGATGTGGTATCTCAAATTCGGTGGGATGATGCGCTCAGCCTTAAAGCGTTCCATGAAACGCTGAAGCACGCGATTGGTTGGATTGCGCCATTAGACGGCAATATGGGCAGGGCTGTTGCAAAGTCAGGCAGCGGTAAGTAAGTTGAATGCGTGCTGCGGGAAGGCGGCGTAGATGCGTCGCCCCGCTGCCGCATTTGTATGCCCTTCGCGCAGCAGCAGTCCGACCGTCAGATCGTTGAGCGTCGCC